>NZ_JBIVNX010000030.1:100172-103223 GCF_044753805.1 Streptomyces sp. NPDC093225 | reverse complement strand
AGGATGTCTTGGAGGACAAACCTCTTCTACAGCAGCTCCGCTGCCTCGTTCACGGGCCTTGACGAACAGCCCCCGCCCTTAACTGAACGGCGTTGCTCCTAGACGTCGGTGTCCCTGGGCCGGCGGCCGAACTGCTCGTCGAGGACGGACAGCCGGCGCCAGTACTCGTCCTCGTCGATCTCGCCGGAGGCGAAGCGGCGGCCCAGCATCGCGATGGGGGAGTGTTCCCCGTGCGCCGCCCGGGCCTGCCACGGCCCGCCCCGCCGGCCGCGCCACACGGTGCGGCGCAGGACGGTGAGGGTGCCGATGACGACGGCCGCCCAGATCAGCGGGAAGAACAGGATCCACGGGCCGGGCCCGGCGTAGGCCAGCGTGTTCATGAGGGTCATCTCCTCGGGGAGTGATGGTCTGTGGCTCCCTTCGAGACTCGCGCCCGCGGCCCCCCGGGTCGTCGTACGGCCGGCGGCACCCGGGGTACCACCGGGGGAGTACGCCCCGCCGCGACGAGCGGCCGGGTTCAGTCCAGCCAGCCCGGCCGCACCAGTCCCGACTCGTAGGCCAGGACCACCAGCTGCGCCCGGTCCCGGGCGCCCAGTTTGACCATCGCCCGGCTGACGTGGGTCTTCGCGGTGAGGGGGCTGACGACGAGGCGCCGGGCGATCTCCTCGTTCGACAGCCCCAGGCCGACGAGCGCCATGACCTCGCGCTCCCGCTCGGTCAGCCGGTCCAGCTCCGCCGCCGGCCCCGGCTCGCGGGACCGGGCCGCGAACTCGGCGATCAGGCGCCGCGTCACCCCCGGGGAGAGCAGCGCGTCCCCCCGGTGCACGGCGCGCACCGCGCGCAGCAGCTCGGCCGGCTCGGTGTCCTTGACGAGGAATCCGGAGGCCCCGGCGCGCAGCGCGTCGAAGACGTACTCGTCCAGCTCGAAGGTGGTCAGCACCACCACGCGGACCTCCGCGAGCGCCGGGTCCGCGGTGATCCGCCGGGTCGCGCCCAGACCGTCGAGCACCGGCATCCGCACGTCCATCAGGACGATGTCGGGCCGCAGCTCCCCGGCGAGCCGCACCGCCTCCGCCCCGTCCCCGGCCTCGCCCGCGACCTCGATGTCGTCCTGGGCGTCCAGCAGCGCCCGGAACCCGGCGCGGACCAGCAGCTGGTCGTCGGCGAGCAGTACCCGGATCACGCGCCGTCCCTCCTCGTGTCCCGCGGGAGCGGTAGCACCGCCCGGACCTCGAATCCGCCCGCGGGCCGCGGACCGGCCTCGATCGTGCCACCCAGGGCCGCCGCCCGCTCCCGCATCCCGGTCAGCCCGGTGCCGCTGCCGCCGGCGTCCCCGCCGGTCGCCGGGCCGTCGTCGGCCACGGTCAGCTCCAGCGCGTCCCGGGTGCGGACGACGCGCACGCGCGCGGTGCGGGCAGCGGAGTGGCGCACGACGTTGGTCAGCGCCTCCTGGACGATCCGGAAGGCGGCGAGGTCGGCCCCCGGCGGCAGCGCCCCGCCCGGCGTCCCGGTCCGCTCGACCTCGACGCTGAGGCCGGCCGCCGCGGCCTGCTCGACCAGCTCCGGCAGCCGGTCCAGGCCTGGTGCGGGCGACCGGGGGGCCGCCCCCGGGGTGCGCAGCGCGTCCAGGACCTGGCGCACCTCGCCGAGGGCCTCCTTGCTGGCGGCCTTGATCGTGGTCAGTGCGGTACGGGCCTGCTCCGGGTCCGTGTCGAGCAGCGCCAGCCCGACGCCGGCCTGGACGTTGATCACGGAGATGCTGTGCGCGAGGACGTCGTGCAGCTCGCGGGCGATCCGCAGCCGCTCCTGGTCCGCCCGGCGCCGGGCCGCCGCGGCCCGCTCGGCCCGCTCCCGGGCCCACCGCTCCCGCCGTGCGCGCACCAGCTCGGCCGCGGCGAACAGCGCGACCACCCACGCGACCGTCCCGAGCTCCCCGGTCCAGGGCCGGGGTCCGTCCCCGGCGGGCGGCAGCCAGCGGTACAGCCAGTGCGCGATCGCCAGGTGCCCCGCCCAGAGCAGCCCCACCGCCGCCCAGGCGGCGTACCGGTGGCCCGCCGCCACGGCGGTGAGGGCCGCGACCGCGACGGCGACGAAGACCGGGCCGTACGGGTAGCCCAGCGCGAGGTACGCCAGCGTCACGGCGCACACCGCGAAGACGACCGCCACGGGGCGGTGGCTCCGCCACAGCAGCAGCGCGGGCCCGAGGGCCAGCAGCACGCGTGCGGTGGCGTCGAGGGGGCGGGCGTCCGGCTGGACGTGTGCGGCCCAGGTCGATCCCAGCTCGGCCACCACGCCCACCACCACGGGCGTCCGGACGCCCGCCCCCGGCCTCCCGCCCGGCCGGCTCGGGTCCGCCGCCCGGTCCCGGACCCCCCACCTCCGGCGCCGTCCGCCGCCACCGCGGCGGTCCTGGGGTCCGAGCGGTCCGCCGAGGTCGGCGGGCGCGGTGGCGGCGTCCCCCTCGAGGGCCCGCGGCCCCCGCCGACGCCGCCGGGGCCGGCCGCCCGCTTCGTCGTGCTGCGCGCCGTTCGGCCGCTGGTCCTCCATGCGGCCACGCTAGACCGGGCCCGCGGGTCCGGTCGTCACCCGAGCGACGTGATCACCCGTACTCCCGCGGGAGTACGTGAGCGTTCCGGCCGCGGGGTCGTTCCGGCCGCGGGGCCGTACCGGGCACGGGGGCGCGCCGACGGGGTGTTCGGAGCGAGGGGCGCTGATACCACCCAAAGGGGCCGTTACGCACCCCGGGGTGGCCGTTGGCTCCCGCGTGGACCAGTGGATCGCGATCAGGATGGGCCATTGGTACAGGTGAGCCCGGTCGAGTTGAGCCACCACCCCTTTAGGTGTTTATCCTTGGCCTATCCATGCATCAGGCGGCGCCGCAGCGCCGGACGGCAACGACGCCTCCGGACCGCGGCGCTTTCGTCGTGCCTCCGCGCCCCCACCACCCCCGGGGGGGCGGCCCCCCCCCCCCCCCCCCCCCCCCGGGGGGGGCGCCCCCCCGGGGGGGGGTTGGGGGGGGGCCCCCCCCCCGCGCCGGGGGGGGGGGGGCCC
>NZ_JBIVNX010000030.1:0-100162 GCF_044753805.1 Streptomyces sp. NPDC093225 | reverse complement strand
GCCCTATCCATGCATCCGGCGGCGCCCCCCCGCCGGACGCCACCGCCCCCCCCCCGCCGCGGGGGTGGGGGGGCCCCCCCCCGCCCCCCCCCCCCCGGGGCGGCCGCCCCCCCGACGACCAGCACGACGAGGGGGCGGCCGACCGCCGTGAAGAGGATGTTCGTGGCACCCGATCCGGGACACCTGAGACTGCGCACCGCGGCCCGCGCCGTGACCGGCGTCGGCCTCGCCGTGGCCGTCGCCGAACTGGCCGGCCTCTCCCTCACCGCCTCCATCACCGGAGGCCTGGCGGCCCTGCTCGCCCTCTTCACCGTCGCCGACGCGTCCGTCCGCGCCCAGGCGCGCACCACCGCACTGCTCCCGGTCGCCGGATTCCCGGTGCTGGCCCTGGCCACCGCGCTGCATGGGGTGCCGCTCGCCCGCGACGCGGCCTTCGTCGCCGTCGTCTTCTGCGGGGTGTACGCCCGCCGCTGGGGCCCGCGCGGACACGCGCTCGGGATCTTCGCGTTCATGAACTTCTTCGTCACCCAGTTCCTGCACGCCCTGCCCGGCCAGCTGCCCGAGCTCTACGCGGCCGTCGGCCTCGCCCTGGCCTCGGCCGCCCTGGTCCGCTTCGTGCTGTGGCCCCTCGAACGCCGTACGCCGCCCGCCCCGGTCCCGGCCCCGCTGCCCGGTCGGGGCCTGGCCCGCCCCACCACCCGGCAGGCGGTGCAGGCCACCGTCGCCTGCGCGCTCGCCCTCGGCGTGGGCCAGGTGCTCTCCCAGGACCGCTGGTACTGGGCCGTCGGCACGGCCTGGTGGGTCTTCGTCAACACCACCTCGCGCGGCGAGACCCTGGTGCGCGGCTTCCGCCGGGTCCTCGGCACCGTCATCGGCATCGCGATCGGCCTGCTGGTGGCCATCCCGCTGCACGGCGCCCCCGCCCCGACCGCCGTCCTGGTCGCCCTGTGCGTCTTCGGGATCTTCTACACCGCACCCGTCTCGTACTCGTGGATGATGCTCGCGGTGACGGTGATGGCCGGCCTGCTCTACGGCCTGCTCGGCGTCCTCCATCCGGGCCTGCTGGTGCTGCGCCTGGAGCAGACCGCCGTCGGCGCGGGCGCCGCCTGCCTCGCCGTGGTGCTGCTCCTGCCCGTGACCACCCACACCACCAACCAGCTCTGGATCGAGCGCGCCCTGCGCAGCGTGCACGCGGCCACCGCCGAGGCGATCGCACGGCTCGCCGGCGACGAGACGGCCGACCCCGCCCCGCACGCCGCCGAGCTGGAGCTGCTGCTGGGCCGGGTGCGGATGGCCCTGGCCCCGCTGGTCCACCCGCTGAGCCCGTTCCGGGGCCGCAAGGCCCGGGCCCGGCAGGTCATCGCCCTGCTCGACGAGTGCGCCCGGGAGGTGCGCGGGCTGGCGGCGGTGGCCGCCGACCCCGAGGCCGGGCACGACGAGCGGCTGGCCGCCGCGTGCTGGCGGGTCGAGGGCGCGGTCGAGGCCCTGACCGCCCGCGAGAACGCCGCCCACCAGGCCCGCGGCCGCGCCGTCAAGGCCGCCGCCGCGCAGCCGGCCCAGGCCACCGCGACCGTCCCGGCCGCCCGCACCGCCCCCGACGCCGTTCCGGCAGCCGTCCCGGCCCCCCGGGCCGCAGTCGCCGCCACCCCGCCCGGCGTCCCCGCCCTCGCCCACCTGCACGGCCTGGAGCGCCTGCTCACCGAGCTCGACGCACCGCTGCGGGTCACTCCCGCCCAGTTGCTGACCCCGCGCTGACGCGCCGATCCGCACCCGACCCGGGCCCCCGTACACGACGTACGGCGGCCCGGTGCCGTAACGGGCCGTGGACCCTCAGCCCGGCGCGCCGTCCGCTCCGGCGAGGTGGCGCCACAGGAACGTGTGGGTCAGGGCCTCGTTCCACGCCGTCTGCTCGTGGTCGGTCGCCCCGCCGTGCCCGCCGCCCAGGTGCTCGTGGAACAGCACCCGGTGGCCCAGCTCGCGCAGTCGGGCGGCCATCTTCCGCGCGTGCCCCGGGTGCACCCGGTCGTCCCGCGTCGAGGTGAGCAGCAGCAGCGGCGGGTACGCCGCCTCGGCCACCGCGTTGTGGTAGGGCGACAGCTCCGCCAGGTGCGGCCGGTCCGCCGGATCGTCGGGGTCCCCGTACTCGGCCGTCCACGAGGCCCCGGCCAGCAGCTTGTGGAAGCGCAGCATGTCCAGCAGCGGTACGGAGGCCACCACGGCCCCGAACAGCTCCGGGTGCCGCACCAGCATCGCGCCCATCAGCAGCCCGCCGTTGCTGCCGCCCTCGATGCCGAGCCGGTCCGGCGTCGTGATGCCCCGCTCCACCAGGTCCCGGGCCACGGCCGCGAAGTCCTCGAAGGCCCGCGGCCGGTTCGCGCCGAGCGCCGCCCGGTGCCAGGCCGGACCGTACTCGCGGCCGCCCCGGATGTTGGCCACGACGTACGTGCCGCCGCGGGCCAGCCAGGCCCGCCCGGTCACCGCGCTGTAGTAGGGCAGCTGGGAGACCTCGAAGCCGCCGTACCCGTACAGCAGGGTGGGCGCGGGGCCGCCGCCCTCGGGCCCGACCACGAAGTACGGCACCCGCGTGCCGTCGGCCGAGACCGCGAAGTGCTGCCGTACGGACAGCCCGGAGGTGGCGAAGAGCTCGGGTGCCCGCTTGAGCTCCTCGACGACCGCCCCGCCGTCCGGCCCGAGCTCGCCCCGCACCAGGGTCGCCGGCTGCAGGAAGCCCGTCACGGTCAGGAAGTACTCGTCGCCGTCGTACGGGTCGGTGTCCGTGACGGAGGCGGTGACCAGCGCCGGCAGCTGTGCCATGGGCCGGCGGGACCAGCCGTCCGGGCCCGGGGTGAGCACCTCCAGCCGGCTGGAGACGTCGGCCAGGGACCGCACGATCACGTGGTTCCGGGTCCAGCTGTGCCCGGCCAGCGCCGTGGTCGCGTCGGGGGTGAACAGCACCTCCGCCGCCCGTCCGCCGGCCAGGAAGTCCTCGAAGCCGAAGGCGAGCAGGCTGCCCGCCGGGTGGCCCAGCCAGGGCGACTTCGGCACCACGACGAGCCACTCGCGGTGGGCGTAGGCCGCCGCGTCCTCGGGCACCTCGATCAGGCGCGGGCCGTCCGCGGTGAGCAGGAACAGCTCACTGCGCCAGAAGTCGATCGAGCGCACCACGAAGTCCCGCTCGAAGCCGGGCGTGTCGTCCCGCCAGCCGGTCGCCGACAGGTCCGCGGGCGCCACCTCGTGGACGAGCTCCGCCGCCGCGAGCGGGGTGCCGCGCCGCCAGCGGCGCACCTGGCGCGGGTAGCCGGACTCCGTCAGGGTGCCGGGGCCGAGGTCGGTGCCCACGTACACCGTGTCCGCGTCGATCCAGTCGATCCGGGTCTTGGCCTCGGGCACCTCGAACCCGTCGGCCACGAACCGCTTCGTCGCCAGGTCGAACTCGCGCACCACGCAGGCGTCCGCCCCGTCCCGGGAGAGCAGCACGAGCGCCTGCCGGTACTCCGGGTACAGCACCCGGGCGCCGGCCCACACCCACTTCTCGCCCTCCGCCGCGGCCAGCGCGTCGACGTCGAGGAGCACCTCCCACTCGGGTTCGTCCTTGCGGTACTCGTCCAGGCCGGTGCGCCGCCACACCCCGCGGAGGTGGTCGGCGTCCTGCCAGAAGTTGTACAGGTGGCCGCCGCGCCGGGTGACGTACGGAATCCGGCCGGTGTCGTCGAGGACCTCCCGCACCTCCTCCCGCAGCGCCCCGAACACAGGATCGCCGGTCAGGGCCGCGACCGTCTCGGTGTTGCGGTCCCGTACCCATTCCAGGGCGGTCTCGCCCCGTACGTCTTCCAGCCACAGCCAGGCGTCAGCGTCATCAGCGGTATCCGTCACCCCGCTATTCTCGGGCCTCGCCGGGCCGCGCGTCCCGGCCTGCCGCCACGGACCCGCCATGGCGTCCGTACCGGAGCCGGCCGTCCGCGCTCGCGTCCGCCCGGCGTCCGGTGGGGAACCCGCCAGGGTACGCGCTGCAGGACTCCGAGGGGGCCCGTGGGCGTGGACGCCACCTGTGCGCGTGAATCCGCGTGACCTACGGCCCGGCCTTGACCTGCGGCATGTACAACGGGTGCTTGTTCACAGCACATTCATCCGGCACGTACAGGGTGGATCTGGCCGGACAGGGGGTAACCGCCCGGAATGGAAACAGTGCAGCCGCACTCGACGGTCGCTCAGATGTGGGCAGCGGCCGAGGAGTTCATCCGGCTCCACCACCGGGAGAACCCGGAGGAGGGGAGCCCTTTCAAGCGTCTCGCCGTCGTCCGCGACGAGATCGAGACCACCGGCACCTACCGGCACACGGCGCGGGAGCTGGAGCACGGAGCCCGCGTCGCCTGGCGCAACGCCAACCGCTGCATAGGGCGCCTCTACTGGAACTCGCTGCGCGTCCGTGACCGCCGGGACCTCACCGGCGCGGACGACATAGCCGCCGAGTGCGTCGAGCACCTGCGCGAGGCCGGCAACGGCGGCCGCATCCGGCCCACCATCACCGTCTTCGCCCCGGACACGCCCGACAGGCCCGGACCGGTCATCTGGAACGAGCAGCTGATCCGGTACGCGGGCTACGGCTCCGAGGGCGGGATGCCCCAGGGGGACCCGCGCAACGCGGCCTTCACGCAGGCCGTGGGCCGGCTCGGCTGGCCGGGCGGCCCCGGCACCCCCTTCGACGTCCTGCCGCTGGTGGTGCAGGGCTGCGACGACAAACCCCGCTGGTTCGAACTCCCCGCGGACGCGGTCCTCGAAGTGCCCATCGAGCACCCGGAGGACGAGAGCTGGGCCGACTGGGGACTGCGCTGGCACGCCGTTCCCGCCATCTCCAACATGACGCTGGAGATCGGCGGCGTCCGCTATCCCGCGGCGCCCTTCAACGGCTGGTACATGGGTACCGAGATCGGCGCCCGCAACCTCGGCGACACCGACCGCTACCACCTGCTGCCCGCCGTGGCCCGCAGGCTCGGCCTCGACACCTCCAGCGACCGCTCGCTGTGGAAGGACCGCGCGCTGGTGGAGCTCAACCGGGCCGTGCTGCACTCGTTCGACCGCGCCGGGGCCACCATCACCGACCACCACACCGAGTCCCAGCGGTTCCTGGCGCACATCGACCGCGAGGAGCGGCACGGCCGCGAGGTGGGCGCCGACTGGTCGTGGATCGTGCCGCCGCTGTCCGGCTCGGCCACGCCCGTCTTCCACCGCACGTACGAGGACACGGAGCGCAGCCCGGCGTACGTGCACGACCCGGCGGCCCGCGACCGTGCCCAGGGCATCGGGCTGGTGCAGGACGACGTGGTGCCGGACGACGTGGTGCACGACGGTGCCGTGCCGGACGACGTGGTCCACGACGGTGTCGTGCCGGACGACGTCGTCGCGCGGGCCGACGACCTGCTCCGGGCCCGCTGCCCCGTCCAGGGCCACGGCCACGGCCGCGGCCGCAGTCCGGTATAGCCCACCTCCTTGGTCTAGACCTGCTACGGTCGGCGGGTGCGCGCATACATCGGATCGTTCACCTCGGCCGGCGGCCGCGGCATCACCACCGCGGCCGTCGACCCCGCGACCGGGAAGCTCACCCCGCTGGCGACCACGGACCCGGTCCCCGACCCGTCCTTCCTCGCGCTCGACCCGGGCGGCGCGGTGCTGTACGCGGTGAGCGAGACCGGGGCGGGTGCCGTCGCGGCCCTCGGGCTCGGCCCCGACGGGCCGAGCCCGCTGGGCGCTCCGTGCCCGGTGGGCGGCTCGGGCCCCACGCACCTGTGCGTGACGGGGGAGTGGCTGGCCACGGCCCACTACACGTCGGGCGGCGTCAGTACGCTGCGCCGGGCCGCCGACGGCCGGCTCACCGGACCGGCGACCGTCCTCGCGCACGAGGGCTCGGGTCCCGACCCGGAGCGGCAACGCGCCCCGCACGCCCACCAGGTCGTCCCCGCCCCCGACGGGCGGTGGCTGCTGAGCGTGGACCTCGGCACCGACTCGGTGCGCGTGTGCGCCCTCGACCCGCGGACCGGCGCACCGCGGCTGCACGCGGAGACCCGGCTGCGGCCCGGCAGCGGGCCCCGCCACCTGGCCTTCCATCCCGACGGCCGGTACGCGTACGTGGTCAACGAGCTCGCGCCCACCCTCACCGTGTGCCGCTGGGACGCGGACGCCGGCGCGCTGACCCTCCTCGACGAGGTGCCGGTGGCCCCCGAGGAGGCGTCGGAGTACGTGCGCGGCTACCCCTCCGCGGTGGTCGCCTCGCCCGACGGGCGGTTCGTCTGGACGGCCGTCCGCGGGCACGACGCGATCGGCGTCCTCGCACTGGCCGACGGAGGCGCGGCGGCGGTGCTCACCGCGAGCGTCGACTGCGGCGGCGTGTGGCCCCGCGACCTGGCCCTGGATCCGGCGGGGCGCCGGCTGTACGCGGCCAACGAGCGCTCGGGGGACGTCACTTGGTTCGACCTGGACCCGGACACCGGCGTGCCCGTGGAGGCCGGCGGCATCGCGGTTCCGGCGGCCTCCTGCGTGGTCTTCGGCTGACGCCGAGCGCCCTGCCGGCGTGCCGGTCGACGTCACCGACCGCCGGGCGCCGCCGGCCGACCGGCTGGCCGGCACCGGCGCACCGATCCCGGGTGGCCGTTCCGGAGCGACGTTCCGCGGCGCGGCGCACGGGGGTCGCCGCGGCCCGGGACGCGCGAGGGCCCGCCGTCCCCGGATCGGGGGGCGGGCCCTGCTGCGGACGAACGGGAAGGTCAGCGCACCGGGGCGCCCTGCGCCGGCTGCGGGATGCCCAGCGCCGCCGCGTACTGGGCCACGGCCAGCTTGCCCAGCGCCGGGTACGCGCCCAGCGGCTCGGCGGTGGCGCAGTCGGCCTCCTTGCAGGCCGTGTCCAGCAGCCCCTCGGCGGCCTCCGGCCCGATCAGGTACGGCGCCAGCGCCAGGTTGAGCGAGCCCGAGCCGCGCAGCTGGTCGGCGACCGCTGCCACCGATCCCTCCTGGTCGAGTGCGGCGGCGATGACGGGCACCGCGAGGCGCGCGGCCAGCAGCATGCCGGTGATGCCGGCGGCCTGCACGGCCTCCTCGCCGCCCACCGTGCCGAGGATGATGCCGTCGGCGGCGGTCGCGACGGTGAACAGCCGCGCACGGTCCGCGCGGGCCAGGCCCGCCTCGGACAGCCGCACGTGCAGGCCCTCGGCGAGCAGCGGGTGCGGGCCGAGCACGTCGGCCAGCTCCACGGCGGCGGAGCTGTCCATCAGCGCCTGCTTGATCCGGCGCAGCAGCGCGCCGTCGGGGCCCGCCAGCAGCGGCACGACCACGGCGGCCGGACCCTCGGACGGCGCCACCTCCTGGCCGGCCGCGCGGGCGAACTCGGCACGGGCCGCACGCTCGGCCGCGACGGCGGTCAGCAGCGCCGTCAGCGTCGGGAACTCGGTGCCCTCGGTGTCCTCGCCGTCCAGGTAGCCGATCCGGGCGTCGAGGCCCGGCAGCTCGGAGCGGGCGATGCTCAGGGTCTCCTCCGCCAGCTGGCGCGTGGCGACCGAAGGGGTGCCGGGCACGGCGAGCACCAGCGCGGGTGCACCCTCGGGGGCCACCGCCGGCTCGGGGCGGCGGTGCCGCCCGGTCTGGCGGGGACGCGGCATTCGTACAGGCAGGCCAGCGGGCCCAGTGGGGGAGCTCATGGCGCCGCATGCTACTGGCTTTCCGGGACCGGCTGTTCGGGCAGGTCCCGGACGGGCGGCATCTGTCCGCATTTATCCGATGAAGATTCGATACCTTCAACTCACGCTCGGCGCACGCGACTCCACGGTGCGTGTCCGCCCGGCGGGTTCCGGTCCGCCGGTGGCCGAGACCCGTCGGGCCGGCCGGTGCGGGTTCGGAAGCAAGGTCATCGCGCCAGTAGAGTGACCGTCGTGGCAGCTCAACCTCTGAACGAACTGGTCGAGCCCGGCTGGGCGCAGGCGCTCGCCCCGGTGGCCGGGCGCATCGCGGCGATGGGCGACTTCCTCCGTACGGAGATCGCCGCCGGCCGCAGCTACCTGCCGGCCGGGCCGCACATCCTGCGGGCCTTCCAGCAGCCCTTCGCCGACGTGCGCGTCCTCATCGTCGGCCAGGACCCGTACCCCACCCCCGGCATGGCCATCGGGCACAGCTTCGCCGTGTCGCCCGACGTGCGGCAGCTGCCCGGGAGCCTGGAGAACATCTTCCGCGAGCTGGGCCAGGACCTCGGCCTGCCCCGCCCGGCCAACGGTGATCTGACCCCCTGGACCCGGCAGGGCGTGCTGCTGCTCAACAGGGCGCTGACCACCGCCCCGCGCAAGCCCGGCGCGCACCGCGGCCAGGGCTGGGAGGAGGTCACCGAGCAGGCCATCCGCGCCCTCGCGGCCCGGGGCACGCCGCTCGTGTCGGTGCTGTGGGGGCGCGACGCCCGCAACCTCCGCCCGTTCCTCGGGGACTACCCGGCCATCGAGTCCGCGCACCCGTCGCCCATGTCCGCCGACCGCGGCTTCTTCGGTTCGCGCCCCTTCAGCCGCGTCAACGACCTGCTCGCCCGCCAGGGGGCCGAGCCGGTCGACTGGCGGCTGCCGTAGCGCGTCCGGGTCAGGTCAGGACGGCCGCCCGCACGCAGAGCACGTCCGGCAGGTGGGACAGCAGCAGGCGCCAGCTGTCCCCGTCGTCGGCGGAGGCGTACACCTCCCCGTTGCGGTTCCCGAAATAGATGCCCGCCGGGTCCGCGTCGTCGGTGCACAGTGCGTCCCGCAGCACCGTGCCGTAGTGCGCCGAGTCCGGCAGGCCCGCCGTCAGCGGCTCCCAGCTCGCCCCGGCGTCCCCGGTGCGGAAGACCCGGCAGCGGCGCTCCGCCGGCACCCGGTCGGAGTCCGCGTTGAGCGGGAACACGTACGCCGTGTCGGCGCGGTGCGGGTGGGCGGCGACCGGGAAGCCGAAGTCCGAGGGCAGCCCCGCGCCGATCGCGGTCCAGCTGCCGCCCCCGTCGTCGCTGCGGAAGACGCCCCAGTGGTTCTGCAGGTAGAGCCTGTCGAGGTCCACGGCGTCCTGGGCGATCTTGTGCACGCACTGCCCGAACTCGGGGTTCGGGTCCGGCAGGAACACCGCCGAGACCCCCTTGTTGGACGGCTCCCAGTGGGCCCCGCCGTCCGTGGAGCGGAACACGCCCGCCGTGGAGACCGCCACCGTCAGGGCGTTCGCGTCGCGCGGGTCCGTGATGATCGTGTGCAGGCCCTCACCGCCGCCGCCCGGCACCCACTTGTCCCGGGTCGGATGCTCCCACAGGGCTCTGACCAGCTCGAACGTTTCACCGCGGTCCTCCGAGCGGAAGAGCGCCGCCGGCTCCGTGCCGGCATACACGACCTCCGGCGCGGCCGACCCGGCCGGGTGCAGCTGCCAGACCCGCTCCAACGAGGCGCCGGTGTCCTTGGGGAAGGCCACCGCGGGCCGGGGCGGTTCGGTCCAGGTGGCGCCCAGGTCGTCCGAGCGGAACACCGAGGGCCCCCAGTGCGAGCTGACCGCGCCCACCAGCAGCCGCGGCACGGGCCCGCGCCGGTCCACGGCCACCGCGTACACGGACTCGGCGGCGAAGTGGGGGCCGTCGAACCCCCACGTCCCGGCTCGCCGTCGGCCGATGAACAGGCCCTTCCTCGTGCCCACGGTGAGCAGTACCTCGGTCATGGCCGGCACCTCCGACGTCGCGGCCGTCCCGGTCCGGACCCGTGCCGGACGCGGCCCTCCGGACCACTGTGCACCCGTCCGCCGAGCGTGGCTCCCCGGCGCGACCGCCGCCCGCGCAAGATTCTCGTAACTGAACGTCGGATGACGATCGCGTTGAGTTGCTTGATCGGACCTGACGAAGCAGGCTTCACTTCTGGTCTTACTTCTTGACACGAGAGGCACAGCGTGCTCGCAGACCCCGCGCACCCGCCGGAACCCGTCGATCTCGCCGGCCCTGCCGGGCCGCCTGCCGGCCCCGTCGGCCCCGTCGGCCCCGCCGGGCCGATGGAACGCCTCTCCCCGCTGGACCTCGCGTTCTGGCGCATCGAGTCCGCCCGTCACCCCATGCACCTCGGCGCCCTCGCGCTCTTCACCGCCGACGGGCCCGGCGCCGCCGCCCGCGCCGCCCGGCTGCTGGCCGAACGCAGTGCCCACGTCCCCGGCCTGCGCCGCCGCATCCAGGAGGTCCTCCTCCCCGTGGGCGCCGCCGCCTGGACGGCCGACCCCGGGTTCGACCCGGCCGACCACGTCCGGTTGCTGCCCGGCAGCCACCCCGACCCGCACCGCACGGCCGGACCGCTCATGGCCCGCCCGCTCGACCGCGGTCGGCCGCCGTGGGAGGCCCACGTGATGGAGGGCGCCGACGAGGGCTCGTTCGCGGTCCTCTTCAAGTTCCACCACGCCCTCACCGACGGTCTCGGCGCCCTCGCCCTCGCCGCCCGGCTGTTCGACGGGGGTGAGCCCGGTTCGTCGGAGGGTGGCCCGTCGGCTGTCGCCTCGGGGCGTGCTCGGTCGGGTTCGGGTGCGGGTTCGGGTGCGGGTTCGAGCTCGGGTGCGGGTGTGGGTGTGGGCTCGGGTTCAGGTGCGGGTGCGGTCGGATGGCCCGTACCTGATCTACGGCGGCTCTCGGGCACGTTGCTCTCCCGCGTCCAGGACCGCGTCCAGGACCTCGGCCAGGCCCTGGAGATCGGCGCGGCCGTCGCGCGTTCCGGCCTCCCGATCGGCGTCCCCGACGGTCTGACCACCCCGCCCGGCACCGCTGGCGAGCGCAGTACCGCGGGCGTCACCCTCTGCCTCGACGACGTCCACCGGGTCCGCAAGGCTGCCGGCGGCACCGTCAACGACGTGCTCATCGCCCTCGTCGCGGGTGCGCTGCGCCGCTGGCTGGCCGAGCGCGGCGACCGGGTCACCGGCCCCGGCCCGCGCGCCCTGGTCCCCGTCTCGCGGCGCCGCCCGAAGGGTGCCGGCGGCGCCGGGAACCGGCTCTCGGGCTACCTCGTCCGGCTGCCCCTGGCCGAACCCGACCCGCTGGGCCGGCTCGATGCGGTACGCGCCGACATGGACCGCAACAAGGAGGCCGGTCCGCACCGCGGCGCGGGCGCCGTCGCCCTGCTCGCCGACCACGTCCCCCCGCTCGGCCACCGCCTCGGCGGCCCGCTGGTCGCCCAGGCGGCCCGGCTGCTCTACGACGTCCTCGTCACCAGCGTCCCGCTGCCCGGCCTGACCTTCACGCTCGGCGGCGCCACCCTGCGCGAGGTCCACCCGCTCGCCCCGCTCGCCCACGGCCAGGCCCTGGCCGTGGCCGTCTCCACGTACAAGGGCACCGTCCACTACGGTCTGGTCGCCGACACCGCGGCGGTCCCCGACCTCGACGACCTGGCCCGCGCGCTGCGCGAGGAGCTCGACGGGCTGCTGCGGGCGGCGGACGGAGTGGGGGTCGGGGGGCGGGTTTGAGGTGGCTGCCTTTGTGCTCTGAAGGCGCTGGTGCTGGACGGTTCTGATGCTGGACGGTTCTGGTGCTTGAGGTGCTTCAGGAGGATCGGTTGGTGGAGCTGTCCTGATGTGGGTGGGTGGGGCCTGACGGGCCGGCCCGTGGAGTGTGTGGGTCCCCTCGGCGCTTGACGGGGGCGGCCTGCAGGCCCTGCGGCAGGCCCACCTCTGGGCCTTCGGGGCTTCGCCCTGGCCTTCGGCCACCCCAGACCCGGGCCTGCCTCCGGACCAGCCTGCCACCCCCGTCAAGCGCCTCCCCCACACACCACGGGCCGGCACTCTCGTGGGTCGGGGGCCCGACTCGGGGGAACGGGCCGCCGGGTTGGGCCGGAGGAGGCTGCGAGGGGGACCCCGGGAGACGGGACCGGCCCGGCCGTACGGCCGGGCCGGGAACACCGGGTACGGGTCAGAGGATGCGCCAGGCGACGGCGTACGGCTGGGCGAACAGCGTGATCCGGTGGGCCCTGACGACGACCTCCACCTCGCCGGACGGGACGGCCTGCCAGTTCACCTGCTCGACGTTGTTGACGCGGTCGAAGCCCGGACCCGTCCCCATGTTGCCGTGCCGCTCCTGGCCACTGGCCCGGACGATCAGGTCGAGGTCGTTCTGCAGCGCGGCGCCCGGGGGGTCCGTCCAGACGAGCGTGACCTTCAGGGTGTGGGCCGCCACCCCCTGCGGGACCGTGAGGGTGAACGCCCGTTCCTCCCCCTGTTCCAGTGCGTTGGCCTCGACGAAGCCCGCCAGGCCGGCTTCGGTCGGCAGGACGACGGCGCGCTGGAGGTTGACGCGACCGAAGCCGGAGTTGTTGTTGGGGGAGGCGCCCGCCTCGGTCGGGATGTACTGGCCGGTCAGTTCGTCGGCCCCGTTGATCAGCATGGCCTTGATGAGCGCGGCGGTGGGCTTGGGCGTGCCGTTCTTCACCAGCGTCTCGCGCAGTACCGCCACGCACCCGGCGACCAACGGGGTGGCCATGCTGGTGCCGCTGTCGAACATGTAGGCGGGGTCCGTGGAGGTGCCGAAGTTCCCGCTGTCGCCGGCCAGGCGGGAGCGGGCCGAGAGGATCGCGGTCCCGGGGGCGACGAGATCGGGCTTGATCCGGCCCTCCCGGCTGGGCCCGCGGCTGCTGAACGCGGCCATGCCCGCGGGGTTGTCCGCCATCCTGTCGTCGTGGATCGGCGGGACCGGCCACCGCTCCGCTCCGCCGGTCAGCTGGCTGTACGTCTTGGAGATCTCGGGACGGTTGCCCTCGCTCGCGCCCACGGTGATGACGTTCTTGGCCCCGGCCTGAGCGCTGACGGACCGCATGTTGACGCGGCCGTCCCCGTCCCGGTCTTCGCCGCTGTTGCCCGCGGCGAAGAGGATGACGAAGTCCTTGTTGTCCCAGACCATCTGGTCGGCCTCGCGGGCGGCCGGGTTGTACGGCAGCCCCGGCACGGTCGGGCCCCACGAGTTGGTGTGGATGCGCGCCCCGTCGTCGTTGAAGGGCGGCTCGAACAGGTCGAGGAGGTTGTCGGGGATGCCGGTGAGCTTGAAGTTCTCGTCCATCAAGGACTGGAGGACCAGTCTCGCCTCGGGTGCCGTACCGGTGACGGGGCCGCCCATCGACGCCGACGTCCCGTCCCCGAGGACCGAGCCGGCCACGTGGGTGCCGTGGCCGTGCGGATCGTCGGTGCGCGCGGGGCTCGTCCGGCCGAAGGCGACCAGGCGCTTCACGCGGTTGGTGAAGGCGGGGTGCACATTGGTGGTGGACCCCTTGTCGAGGCCGGTGTCGGCGACGCACACGATCTGGCCCTCGCCCCGGAACTTCGTGCCGTTGAGCGACACGTGCGCCTGCATGAGGTTGCCCGAGACGGTGTTGTACAGCACCTGCTCCGGAACCTCCTCGATCTCCTTCACCTCGTCGAGCGCGGCGAGGGCGGCCAGGTCCTCCTCGCGGACCGTCATGCGGACCTTGCCCCGTGCGGGCCGTAGGCCGTCGCCGCCACCGGCGGCCGCCACGATCCGGTCGCGCAGCCCGTCCGTGCTCACGTCGACGTCGTCGTGCAGGACGACGTCGACGATACGGGGCGCGGGACCCGCGTCGTCCAGCGGCTTCGCCAACTCGGCGACGCTGCTCCGCAGCTGCGGGGACCGGAGCGACGCGCCGATCTTGAAGCCCTTGAAGTACACGTCCGCCCAGGCCACGAAGGGCAGGGCGCGTACGGCGTCCAGGTCCGTGGCCTGGTAGCCGCACAGGTACGTGTCGTCGGGGACGTACTCGTGGACCACGACGCCGAGTGCGGCGAGCCGTTCCTTCTCCTCGGCCGTGGGCGGGTGGGTGGTCTGGACGAGGAGGTAGTCGGACGTGGCGGCGTCCTCGTTCGTCAGTGCGTGGGTGGCCAGCTCGTCTGCCTGGGCCAGCGGGTCGACGGTGACGCCGTTGATCGTGATTCGGGACATGCCGAACTCCCGGGGTGCGGGTGTGGGGGAAGTCGCGCACCGGGGCGGCCTGGTCCTCTGGGGCAGTGCCCGAGCCGGCGCCCGCGCGGCCGGGGGTCCGAACGGACCCCCGGCACGCCGGGCTGCGCGTCACTTCTGTTCGGCCAACACGCTAGGCCGGGGTCCGCCCGTCCGCACGCGGACCTCACGGGAGAGGCCCCCATCCGGGCGGGGTGTCGCTCGGGTGGGGGCCTCTCCCGTGGGCCGGGTGGGTCAGGAGCGGTGGTACTGGACGGGGGCGGGGGCCTCGGCGCCCAGCTCACGGGCGGCGTGCCGGGCCCAGTACGGGTTGCGGAGCAGCTCGCGGCCCAGGGCCACGGCGTCGGCCTCGCCGTTGGCCACGATCTTGTCGGCCTGCCCGGGCTCGGTGATCATGCCCACGGCCGCGACCGGGAGGCCCGCCTCGGCGCGCACCCGGGCGGCGAAGGGGACCTGGTAGCCGGGACCGACCGGGATGGCGACGCCCGCGGCGTTGCCGCCGGTCGACACGTGCAGGAGGTCCACGCCGTGCTCCCTGAGCAGCGCGGCGAAGCGGACCGTGTCGTCGGCGGTCCAGCCGCCCTCGTCCAGCCAGTCGGTCGCCGAGATGCGGAAGAAGAGCGGCAGCTCCTCGGGCCAGACGGCGCGCACGGCGTCGACGACCTCGAGGGCGAAGCGGGTGCGGTTCTCGAACGAGCCGCCGTACGCGTCGGTGCGCCCGTTGCTGTGCGGGGAGAGGAACTCGCCGATCAGGTAGCCGTGCGCGCCGTGGATCTCGGCGACCTCGAACCCGGCGTCCAGGGCCCGGCGGGCGGCGGCCGCGAACTGGTCCACGACCTCCCCGATCTGCTCGGCCGTCAGTTCGGTCGGGACCGGGTGGCCCTCGTGGAACGGCACCGGGCTGGGGCCCACCGGCTGCCAGCCGTGCGCCTCGGCGCCGACCGGCGCCCCGCCCTTCCAGGGGCGCTCGGTGGACGCCTTGCGGCCCGCATGCGCTTGATGCACTGACTAGCATGCGACGCATGGCAGCCGTTCCAAGGGGGAGGGCCCCCGTACAAGAGGGCAGACTGAGGCTCGTCGGCGCGGTGCGTCTCAGCCGCTACACGGACGCCTCCACGTCGCCCGAAGTGCAGAAAGAGACCGTAGAGCGGGCCGGTGCCCGCGTCGGCGGTGAGTTCGTCGGGTGGGCGGAGGACACCGACGTAAGCGCCCTGAAAACCACACCGTGGGAGCGTCCCGAGCTTGCCTACTGGCTCGAGCGCCCCGAAGAGTGGGACGTCATGATCTGGCAGCGTATGGACCGCGCTGTCCGATCCATGGCGGACATGGCAGATCTGGGGCGCTACGCGAAGAAGAACGGTAAGCGTCTCGTCTTCGCCTCCGGCCCGGGAGGTGATCGTCTGGAGTTGGACTTCAGCTCACCCATCTCCGAGTTGATCATGTTGATTCTGGCCTTCGCCGCACAGCTCGAAGGTCAGACGATCATGGAGCGGAACCAGGGTGCCGCTGCACACCTTCAGTCCCTCGGACGCTGGACCGGCGGCACGCTGCCCTACGGCTACAAGCCCGGCCGGCGCGTGTTCGGCGACGGCAACGAGGGTTGGTGGCTCTACGAGCACACCGACGAGGATCCGCGCCGCTCGACGGCCGACATTCGGCGCCGCATGGTCGGAATGGCCTCCGCGGGACGGAACTACAGCGAGATTACGCGATGGCTCGAAGAATTCGGTGCGATCACCCCGTTGAACCACCGAGCGCTGATGGCAACGCCCCCGCGGGATCTCGACGGGGAAAGCCGATGGCAGATCACGGTAGTCCGTGAACTGTTGCTGTCACCGACGATGCGCGGTCACATCATGAAGAAAGACGGGACCCTCGTCCGTGACGACGGGGGCGCCCCCATCATGCAGGGGGAGGCGCTCATCGACGACTCCACATGGCACGGCCTACAGGACGCCCTGAAGGCGCTTTCGTCGGACAACGTCGTACGCCGAAAGGATGCCCACCCGCTTCTCAACGTCGTCGTGTGCGGCACGTGCGACCGGAACATGTACCTGAATTGGTACACGGAGCGAAAGGGCGGCCGCGGGGAAAAGGCGAAGCTGACGGGCGTCAAAAAGCAAGTATTCCGCTGCAACGGCAAGTATCATGCGCCGGGCGATCCTGCGATGACGATCCACGCAGAGCCCGTCATGGAGTGGGTCACCGAGCAGTTCCTAGCTCACCTCGGTCCCATGCGCCGAACGCAGCTCATCCGCGTCCCGGGATCGGATCACCGGGCCGAAATCGCCGACCTGATCGCGGATATCGACGAGCTGTCAACGCGTCTCGCGCAGCTTCGTGGGCGTGCCGCCGACGTCGTTATGCAGCAGCTCCAGGCGCGCAGCGACCGCCTCGAAGAGTTGGAGAAGACGCCCGTCGTTCCGGCTCGGGAGGAAGTCGTTCAGCTTGACGTCACATGGGGCGACGATTGGCGTGCGGCGCAGGACTGGACGGCGCGACGGCACATGCTCATCTCTGCCGGCGCACGCGTCAAGGTGAACCCGCCGCCCCGCTGGAGGGCGCCCGTGGATGAACGCTGTGAGTTCCTCGTGGGGACTCACGTGGATCCGGTGGAGGACATGCTCGCCGACATCGCGGAGCAAGAGCTGAACTGAATAACAGATCGGTAACCTATCGGGGCGAGGTTGGGCGCACAGCCGACCTCGTCCCGATACGTGTCCGGCTCCGTCGGCTCGATCCGCGTCCTGCGCGAGAGCGGGGTGATCCGCCAGTGCTACCGGGGCACGGCCAAGCTCAACCGGCTGCGGACGGACGACCTGGACGCGCTCTTCCCGGGACTCCTGGACAGCGTCCTCGCGGCCGCCGACGCGGAGGCCGGCCGCCTGGCGCGGTGAGCCGGCCGCCTGGCGCGGTGAGCCGGGCGGCGAGGGTTCGGTCGACCCGGGCTACGCCGGTTGCTCCGCGGCCGCCAGCAGCCCCTGCCAGTCCGGGATCTTCACCGAACCGCGCCCCAGCGACCGCCCCAGCGACCGCTCCGCCGACTCGATGGACTGCCACCCGCCCCATTCCACGGGCCGCAGCCCCGCCGCGCGCAACGCGGCGAGCGGGTCCGGTGCCACCGGCCGGGCGGCCAGCAGCGCCGCGTCCGCCAGTAGGGAGCCCGCCGTCTCCTTCGCGCAGGGCCGGTTGGTGCCGATCACCCCGGTCGGGCCCCGCTTGATCCAGCCGGCCACGTACTCGCCCGGCGCCGGGGACCCGTCCCGCAGGACCCGCCCTGCCGCGTGCGGCACCGTGCCGCTCGCCGGGTCGAAGGGCAGACCGGGCAGCGGCACCCCCTTGTAGCCGACCGCCCGCAGCACCAGCTGGGCCTCGATCTCCTCGTACGCGCCGGTGCCGCGCACCCGGCCGTCCGGCTCGGCCAGGGTCCGCTCGAAGCGCACCGCGCCGACCCGCCCGTCCGGCCCCGCCAGCAGTTCCACCGGCCGCAGGAAGAACCGCAGCGTGATCCGGCGCGGCAGGGCGGTGTCCGGACCGGTCCCGGCCCAGGCCCGCAGCACCTCGACGTTGCGGCGGTTCACCGCGGGCAGCGCTGCCGGATCGGCGAACGCCGGGTCCAGGGCCAGCTCGGCCGGGTCCACCGCGGTCGCCACCCCCGGCAGGGTGCCCAGCTCGCGCAGCTCCTTGGTGGTGAACTTGCCCTGGGCGGGGCCGCGCCGGGCCACCATCCGCACGTCGTGCACCCCGCTGCCCGCCAGCACCCCGAGGGCCGGCTCGGGCATGTCGGTCGGCCGCAGCTCGTCCTCGCCGCGGGCCAGCATGCGGGTGACGTCCACCGCCACGTTGCCCGCCCCGATCACCACGGCGGACCGGACCCCGTCGAGCGCGAAGCCGTCGTCCGCCGCGTCGGGATGGGCGCTGTACCAGGAGACGAAGTCGGTGGCCGCGCTGACCCCCGGCAGGTCCTCGCCCGGGACGTCCAGCCGGCGGTCCCGGGCGGCCCCCACGCAGTAGACGACCGCGTGGTAGAGCTCCAGCAGCCGCTCCGGGCCCAGCCCCGGGCCGCCGACCTCGACGTTGCCGAGGAACCGGACGCGGTCCTCCTCCAGCACCGTGCGCAGGTTGCCCTGCAGGGACTTGATCTTCTCGTGGTCGGGCGCCACGCCGTACCTGACCAGCCCGTACGGGCAGGGCAGCCGGTCCAGCACGTCGACCCGCACGTCCGGCACGTCGTGCTGCTGGACGAGCGACTGCGCCGTGTAGACCCCGCTCGGACCCGAACCGACGACCGCGACACGAAGCACGGCGGAGCTCCTTCCGCAGGGTGTCTTCAGCATGCCACCGGGCACCCGGGGAGTCAGCCCATGGACCGCATCCGCTCGATCTCGGCACTCTGTTGGGCGATCACTTCCGTCGCCATCTCCTCCACCGCCCCGTTGTTCCCGCTCTTGAGGGCCTCGCCGGCCATGGTGAGCGCCCCGCGGTGGTGGGCGGTCATGAGCTGGAGGAAGAGCCGGTCGAACGCCGCGCCGCGCGCCGCCCCGAGCGCGGCCAGCTGCTCCGGGGTGGCCATGCCGGGCATCGTGGCGTGGTCGTGCTCGTGGCCGCCGGCCGGGCGGCCCGCCGCGTGGAAGGACAGCCAGCGCTCCATGGCGCCGATCTCCGGGCCCTGGGCGGCGGTGATCCGTTCCGCGAGGCGCTTGACCGGGGTGGACGCGGCTCGGTCGGGCGCCAGCGCGCTCATCGTCAGGGCCTGCCGGTGGTGGGTGATCATGGAATCGACGTAGCCGAAGTCCGCGGAGTTCGGACTGTCGTCCGGACGCTCCTTGGCGGCCTCCTCCGCGGTCAGCCGGCGGTTCGGCTCCCCCGGCTTCCCCGGTGCCACCACCACCGGGGCCGCCTTCTCCGTCCGGTCCGAGGCGTCGTCGTCGCAGCCGGTCGACGCCAGGACGAGCGCCACGGCGGCAAGTCCCAGACCTAATCGCCGACATGTGCCATCTGTTGCCATGCGCATGATAAGGAACATACTGCCGGGGGCCGTCTTTCGCGCCCGTCGTGCATCAGTGGATCCCAGGAGGATGCAGTGATCGAGTTACGCACCACCCGCCGACGCAGCGGCCGTTGGGGAGCCGCTGCCACGGTGGCCGGCCTGCTGGCGGCGTTCCTCGCAGCCGCCCCCGCGGCCGCCACCCCCGACCCCGGCACGGCCCCGGCGGGTCACGACGTCTCCCCGCGCACCGCCGAGCGGGTCCGCGGAGCCATCGCCGCCGGTGACCTCCCCGGCCAGGACGAGGTCGTCCACAGCGCGAACGTCGAGCACGTGGCGAACATCCCCAAGGACGCGCTGCAGAACTTCAACACCGACCTCGCCTTCCAGGGGAAGTACGCCTACGGCGGCAACTACGACGGCTTCGTCATCTACGACATCAGCCGCCCGGCCGCCCCCAAGGTCGTCACCCAGGTGCTCTGCCCCGGCAGCCAGAACGACGTCTCGATCTGGAACAACCTGCTCTTCCTGTCGACCGACTCCTCGCGCAGCGACAACTCCTGCAGCAGCGTCCCGCAGCCGGCCTCGGAGAAGTCCTCGTGGGAGGGCATCAAGATCTTCGACGTCAAGGACAAGAAGAACCCGAAGTACATCGCCTCCGTCGAGACCAACTGCGGCTCCCACACCCACACGCTCGTCCCCGGCGGGAACAGCGTCTACCTGTACGTCCAGTCGTACTCGCCCAACGACGCCTTCCCGGACTGCAAGCCGCCGCACGACGGCATCTCGATCGTGAAGGTCCCCAAGAACGCGCCGGAGCAGGCCAAGGTCATCGACTTCCCCGTCCTCTTCCCGGACGGCGGCAACCCCGGCGCCCCCACCAACCCCGGCGTCTCCAAGACCACCGGCTGCCACGACATCACCGTCTACCCCGCGAAGAAGCTCGCCGCCGGCGCCTGCATGGGTGACGGCGTGCTCCTCGACATCAGCAAGCCGGAGCGCCCCCGGGTCATCGACCGGGTGCAGGACAACGTCAACTTCGCGTTCTGGCACTCGGCCACCTTCAACGAGCGCGGCGACAAGGTCGTCTTCACCGACGAGCTCGGCGGCGGCGGGGGAGCCACCTGCAACGCGGCCACCGGCCCGAACCGCGGCGCCGACGGCATCTACGACATCACCGGCACCGGTGACCAGCGCAAGCTGGTCTTCCGCAGCTACTACAAGATCGACCGCCACCAGGCCGACACGGAGAACTGCGTGGCCCACAACGGCTCGCTCATCCCGGTCGCCGGCCGCGACATCATGGTGCAGGCCTGGTACCAGGGCGGGGTCTCCGTCTGGGACTTCACCGACTCCGCCCACCCGCGCGAGATCGGCTACTTCGAGCGCGGCCCGCTGTCCACGACCGAGGCGCTCATCGGCGGCTCGTGGTCCGCGTACTACTACAACGGCCACATCTACTCGAGCGACATCGCCAAGGGCTTCGACGTCCTGACGGTCCGCGACCCGCTCACCGACCCGGCCGAGGACGTCTGGATGGACCGGCTCAACGTCCAGTCCCAGCCCGACTACCGGTACTGACGGACGCCGTCAGGCCGCGCGCGTACCGTGCGGCAGGGTTCCGCCGGGCGGCTCCCCGTCCGGCGGAACCCCCAGCTCCCAGTCCAGCCCGTACCGCTGGAACAGCTCCGCCCGCAGCCGTGCCGCCGGCATCGGCGCCCCCGGCAGCAGCGCCGCGAACACCGCTCCCATCAGCAGCGCCCGCAGCATCGGGTAGTCCGTGTCCACCGACTCCGACCCGTACGCCGCCACCGCGCCCCGCAACAGCTCGGCCAGCCGCTGCTGCTCGGGGCACTGCACGAACCCCTCCGCCGAGAGGATCCCCGCCATGTGGGTGCGCATCAGCAGGGGCTGCTCCCGAGCCAGGCCCAGGATCGCGTCGATCGCCCGGGCCAGCAGCTCCCGACCGTCGTCGGTGCGCGGTTCGCGTTCGAGGGCCGCGGCGAGGGTCCGGTGCATCAGCCGGTGCACGGCGGACTGCAGCAGCTGCCGCTTGCCGGGAAAGTAGTACGACACCAGACCACGGGCCGCTCCGGCCCGGTCCGCGATGTCCGCGAGGGTCGTCGCCTCGTAGCCCCGTTCGGCCACGAGCTCGACCGTCGCCTGCAGCAGGCGCTCCCGAGAACGTCTGCGCAACTCTTCATTGACCGACGGGCTGCGCGGGGACATGCTTAACTCCTGCGTTGACTGGCTCCCAGCCAATATACTCAGCGCACTCCGTCCCGGGGCCGTTCCGACGTGCTCGCGATCGTGTTCCGGCGACGGTCCGGCTGCCGGCGCTGGGGCGACGCGGGGGATCGTCCCAGCTCCGGCACCGTCATCTCCGCTCGGCCGCCCCGCGCAACCCAATGGCCTTGCGTCGCCGGCACCTCCTCGCACCCCGGCCCCACCCGTCGGCGAAGCCCCCGGGTCCACCCTTCACGAGAGTGCCGCCCACCCGTTGGCGAAGCCCCCGGGTCCACCCTTCACGAGAGTGCCGCCCACCCGTTGGCGAAGCCCCCGGGTCCACCCTTCACGAGAGTGCCGCCCACCCGTCGGCGAAGCCCCGGGCCCACCCCTTCACGAGAGTGCCGCCCCGTGGTGTGTGGGGGAGGCGCTTGAGCCGGTAGGGCAGGCTGGTCCGGAGGCAGGCCCGGGCCTGGGGTGGCCGAAGGCCAGGGCGAAGCCCCGAAGCCCCAGGGGTGGGCCTGCCGCAGGGCCTGCAGGCCCTGCCGGGTCAAGCGCCGAGGGGACCCACGCACCACGGGGCGGCCCGCACCACCCCACCCCACCACCGGCCCACACACCCCAGGGCGGCCTCCCGAAGCGACCCCGCCCCGACCCCGCCCCGCCCCACACCCGCCTACCCCCGCCCCCTCACCCCAACGCGCTGAGCCCCGGCGCGAACGCCACCAGCAGCGGCACGGCCGGCACCAGCGCCGCCGCCGCCGTCAGCCGCAGCCGCCGGAACGCGGTCAGGCGGGGCTGGGCCGCCAGCAACCTCCGCACCCGCTCCGGGACATGGGACTGCGGGGCCGCGCCGGGCCCGAACACGCCCTTGTCCTCGTTGAGTTCGACGAGCGCCAGGGCCACCGTCAGTCGACCGAAGCGGCGCGAGGCCACGTCGTCGGCGGCCAGCTCCACCAGCCGGTGCATCTCCGCCCGGAACGCAGCGAACACCGGCACCTGCGGGAACCCGCCCGCCAGCGCCCCCGCGCAGTGCAGCAGCCAGTCGTGTCGGGCCGTGGCGTGTCCCTGCTCGTGCGCGAGCACGGCATCCAACTGACGGCCCTTGAGCCGGCGCAGCGCGCCCGTCGAGACCACCAGCCGCGGGTCCGTGCCCGCCAGCCACCACGCGTCGGGCCGCGGGGCCTCCAGGATCACCAGGTCCCCCGCGGCGGGCCGCTCACCCGGCAGCAGCGGTGCCCGTTCACGGAGTTCGGCCCGCCGGTGCCTGCGTCCGGCCCGCGCCCGCAGCACCTCGCCGGTCAACATCGCCGCGGTCCACAGCCCACCGAGGGCCAGCACCAGGGCCGTACCGGCCGCCCACGTGCCGCCCTCGCCCAGCGCGTACGCGTCGGCCACCCCGTGCGGCGCTCCGGCGAACACCCGTCCCCGCACCGCCGACCAGGCGGCCGAGGCGCTCAGCACCATGGACAGGCCGAAGCAGAGCAGGACGGCGGCGACCACGCACTGCCACACCCACAGCGCCACCACGGGTTCGCGGTCGGTCCAGTCGGCACGGGCCAGCAGGCTCGGAGCGACGAGAGCGGTCAGGACGCCGAGCACGAGGAGTACGGCGGGGACCATCATGGCGTCACCCTACGAGCGCGCCCCTACCCCCGGGTATGCCCCCGCACCCCAAGTGACGGAGACCACGTCCCACACCTCGACCGGAACTCCCCGCCACCCACCTGCAGAAGAGACCCGCGGCAGCCACCCACAGCAGGCGCCGCAGCAGCCGCCCACGGCAGCCCCCCGGACCTCACACTCAAAGCCCCACACCCGCAGAGCCGTCCACCCACCATCTACCCACGGGATTGACCAGCGTCCACCCACGGGACTGACACCGGCCCCCCACGGGACCGACCAGACAACGCGCACGGAGCGACCCGTCCCCGCCCCCGCCCCCGCATCACATCCCGAGCAGCATCGCCAGCATCCCGAACCCCATGGCCAGCCGGCACGCCTCGGTCACCTCGCGCCGCGCGGCCCAGGCCCCGCCGACCGCGGCCCGTCCGGGGGTCGCCGGGAGGCCGGCCTCGGGGGAGAGCGCCGCCGGGACCAGACGCGTGCCGCCGTGCAGGACGTACACCGTGTAATAGAGGAGCAGCAGCCCGGTCACCACCGGCACTCCGCCCGCCCCGTCGTGCCCGCGGTGTCCGCCGCCCGGCACCATCCCCGCCGCCATGTAGACCATCGCCAGGGAGCCCACCAGGTGGTGCACGTGGTGCTGTCCGCCCCGCCGCGCCGCCCACAGCGCGTGCACCGCCGCGCCCACGAACACCGTGCCCAGCAGCCGGCCCCCGCTGTCCGCCCACCGCCCGGCGGCCGGCAGTGCCGCCATCGCGGCCATGCCGAAGCCCATCAGCGCCTCGCCCCCCGCCCCGACCCGGTCCTGCGCGGACTCCGCGCGCAGCCGCCGCAGGCAGTACGCGCCGCTCAGCACGCACAGCGCCACGAGCAGCCAGCCCGGCGCAGCCGTCGCCTCGTGCACGAGGACCTCCCCTCCCTCGGGGGAGGGATGCCCGCCCCGGCGGGGGCGCACGCGGGCGCAGAGGTGCAGTGGGGCGGGGCCGCACGCACCCCGCCCCCTTTACGCGCCGCTGAGCGCGCCCGGGATAGGCTCGTCGGACCCCGCGCCGCGTGCTCCGGCCCGCCCGCGCGGCCCCGGGCGCGCACCACGCCCGGCACCGCCCGTACCGAGAAACGGAGACCGTCCATGGAACCGAGCACCGTCCGTACCGAGGCAGCGCCGTCCTTCCGGCCCGCCGTCCTCGAGGACGTGCCGGCACTCGTGGCACTGGTGGAGTCGGCCTACCGCGGCGACTCCAGCCGGGGCGGCTGGACCACCGAGGCGGACATCCTCGACGGCCAGCGCACCGACCCCGACGGGGTGCGCGCCGTGATCGAGGATCCGGCGAGCACCCTGCTCGTGGTCGAGCAGGACGGCGCGCTCGTGGCCTGCTGCCAGCTCGAACACCGGGGCGCGTGCGCGTACTTCGGCATGTTCGCCGTACGTCCCGCGCTCCAGGGCGCGGGCCTCGGCAAGGTGATCATCGCCGAGGCCGAGCGTCGGGTCCGGGCGGACTGGGGCGCGCGCGAGATGCAGATGACCGTCATCTCCGTGCGCGAGGAACTGATCGCCTGGTACGAGCGCCGCGGCTACCGGCGCACCGGCAAGACCAGCCCCTTCCCGTACGGGGACGAGCGGTTCGGCCTCCCGCGCCGTCCGGACCTGGAGTTCGAGCTCCTCGTCAAGGCCCTCTGAACCGACCGCAGCCGACCCTCGGCGCTCAACCGACCCGGCCCTCACCCCTCAACCGACCCGCACGCCCCGCCGCCGCCCCCTCAGGCGGTGAACCGACCGGTCCGCCGGATCTCGGGGAAGTCGGTCGCCGCCCCGTCGAGTTCGAGGGCCCGCGCCAGCCGCAGCTGCTCCAGCGTGTTGACCGTCCAGCCGGTCACCCGCAGCCCGGCCGCGTGCGCGGACTCCACGGTCTCCAGCGTGAGCCGGCGCAGGTTGAGGGCCAGCGTCTCGGCGCCCGCCGCCAGTGCCCGGTCGACGACGTCCTCGCCGTACCGGCTCGCGGTCAGGGTGGTGCGCACGCCCGGCACGAGGCGGGCGATCTCGGCGAGGGCCGCGTCGTGGAAGGAGGAGACGTCCACGCGCGCGGTCAGGTCGCGGCTGAGCATGACCTCGGCCAGGGCGGTGGCGGCGGCGAGGTCCCGGACCTCCGCCAGCAGCGGGG
The DNA here is from genome assembly GCF_044753805.1 of Streptomyces sp. NPDC093225. Lineage (NCBI taxonomy): Bacteria > Bacillati > Actinomycetota > Actinomycetes > Kitasatosporales > Streptomycetaceae > Streptomyces > Streptomyces sp. NPDC093225. Next base: position 75,207 of record NZ_JBIVNX010000030.1, on the reverse strand, counting down.
CCCGGACCGCGTCGAGCACCTCCTCGAACACCGGGATCCGCTCGCCCTGCCCGGCGTCGAGCTCGCGCAGTTCGGCGAGGGTCAGATCGGCGACGGCACCGGCGCCGTCGGTGGTGCGGTCCACCTCGGCGTCGTGCACGGCGACGAGGACGCCGTCCTTGCTCAGCTGGAGGTCCAGCGCGATGACGTCCATGCCGGAGCGTTCCGCGCGGACGAACGAGCGGAGGGTGTTCTCGGGTTCGACGCCCATGACCCCGCGATGACCGATGGTGAGGAAAGTCAAGGTTCTCTCGCTTCCGTCGACGGCGGCTCACCGCGCGGCGGCCCTGACCGGCCGCGCGGTAAGCAGGCAGCGTAGTGGGCCGTGCGCGGATTGAGACCGTCCGTGCACGCACTGTCGCGGCGTCCTTGGCCAGGAGGGGACTGGCCTCCGGCGCCGGGCAGGGCCACCCGGGCCCGTTGCGCGTCACCCGGGCGTGGGCGCGTCCTCCGGGTCTTGACGCGGCGCGCGCGCCGGTCCCGCCGGCGTCCACCGGCGCCCGCCGCGGTGCGCCGCAGGTGACCCCGCCGGACCGCCGCCCACCGGTCCGGCCCGCGGCCGTCCGGGCACCCCGGGCTCGCGCCCGGCCGCGCCTCAGCTGCCGTCGCCGGGCGCCCGTACGGTCAGCTCGTCGAGGTCCGCCAGCAGTGCCTCGGCGAGCTCCAGTTCGGCCAGATGCTGGCGCTCGCTCCACCGCAGCGCGAGCTCGGGGAACACCCACTCGCCCACGCCCGAGGCCTGGCCGCGCGCCTCGCGGACCTCGCGCAACCGGTCCCGGGTGCCCTCGATGTGCTCCGCCACCAGGGCGCGCAGCCGGTCGGGCGCGGCCAGGTGCCCGAGCCAGACCCGCAGCAGCACGCCGTGCTTCAGCACCGGCGGACCGCTCTCCACGGCCTCGGCGGCGGCCCACTGCGCCAGTGCGGCCCGGCCCCCGTCGGTGATGGCGTACCGGCGCTTGGTCCGGGGCTCCTCGGGGCCCGAGCGCTCGGAGCGGGCGTACCCCAGGGCCTCCAGGCGGCGCAGTTCGGCGTAGATCTGGCTGATCGCGGGGGACCAGTAGAAGAAGCGCAGCGACGCGTCCGCCCACTTCTTCAGTTCGTAGCCGGTGCGCTCGCCCGGGAAGGACAGCAGGCCCAGCACGGCCCAGGCGGTCTGCGGGAGTTCCTGCGTCGGTGCCACTTGTTTCTTTCGCATCTGACTACTAGTCATATGACGAATTGAAGTAACACCGGACACGGGACGCAACCCCCTGGAGGCACCGTGAAGTTTTCCGTGATCTTCGAGGCGCAGCTGGCCGACCCCACCGTCGAGCGCGAGCACCAGGTCATCCGCGACTGCGTCGAACAGGCCGTCCTCGCCGAGGAGATGGGCTTCGACCGGATCTGGGCCGTCGAGCACCACTCCCTCAAGTGGTACGCCCACATGTCCGCCCCCGAGGTGTTCCTGACCTGGGTGGCGGCCAGGACCAGCACCATCCGCATCGGGCACGGCGTGGTCTGCATGCCGTTCGCCTTCAACCACCCGGTCCGGGTGGCCGAGCGGGCCGCCATGCTCGACCTGCTGTCCGGCGGCCGGCTCGACCTCGGCGCCGGACGCGGCGGCACCGAGCAGGAGACCTCGCTGTGCGGGGTGGACCGCGACCGCACCGCGCAGGAGGTGGAGGAGGCGCTGCGGATCATCGGCCGGGCCTGGCAGCGGGACGAACTCGAGTACCACGGCGAGCTCATCGACATCCCGCCGCACCCGATCCTGCCGCGCCCCTCCCAACTCCCGCACCCTCCGCTCTTCCTGGCCTGCAGCCGGACCGAGACTCTGGTGCAGGCCGCCGAACTCGGCATCGGAGCCCTGGTGATGGGCTTCGCGGGCCCCGCGTCGATCGCCGCGATGCGGGCCGCGTACGACGGCGCCGTCGCCGCCCGCGACGGCAGCCGCTTCGTCTCCACCGCCGTCAACGACCACTTCTCCGTGCTGTGCCCGACCGTCGTCCTCGACGACCCCGAACGGGCCCGCCGCGTGGGCATCCGCGGCCAGCGCTTCTTCGCCCAGTCCATCGGCCACTGGTACGGGGGTGCGGGCATCCCCGACGAGGCCGTGGTCGACGGGGCCGACGAGGCCGCCGAGATGCGCCGGGCGGCCGAACAGGTGGTGGCCCGGCTCAGCGAGCAGGACATACCGGTGCGCCCGACGTCCACGGCCACCTTCAACGCGGACCACGCCTACGGGAGCGCCGACGACGCCATCGCGTACGTCGAACGGCTCAAGGAGGCCGGCGCCGACGAGATCATGTGCCTGATCCAGATGGGCACGGTCCCGCAGGAGGCCTGCCTGGAGACGCTGCGCCAGTGGGGCGAGAAGGTCATCCCGCACTTCCGGAGCGCCGCGTGACGGGCGCCGAGCGGCTCGACCCCCGCGCCCGCCCGTTCGTCGACGCCATGGCCGCCGCCTTCCCCGACCTCGGCGGGGCGGTCACCGACGCCGCCGAAGCCCGCCGGATCCTCGCCGCCGTCCCCACCTCCCCCCACCCCCCGCCACCCGTCGGCTCCGTCGAGGACCGCACGGTCCCCGGCCCGGCGGGCGCGCCGCCGGTGCCCGTACGGATCTACCGGCCCGACCCGGAGCGGTGGCCGGGCCCGCGCCCCACCGTCGTCTTCTGCCACGGCGGCGGCTGGGTGCTGTGCGACCTCGACACCCACGACACCACCGCCCGCCACCTGTGCCGACGCTCCGGAGCCGTCGTGGTCTCCGTGGACTACCGGCGCGCCCCCGAGCACCCCTTCCCCGCGGCCGTGCTCGACGCGTACGCGGCCCTGACCTGGGCCGGCGCCCACCTGGACGTACTCGGCGGCGCGCCGGACGCGCTCGTCGCGGCCGGGGACAGCGCCGGCGGCAACCTCGCGGCCGCCGCCCTGCTGCTCGCCCGTGCCCGGGGCGGCCCCCGGGTGGCCCTCCAGGTGCTCGTGTATCCGGCGCTCGACGCGACCCGCGCGGGCGCGTCGCACGAGGAGAACGCCGAGGGCTGCTTCCTGACCACCGCGCACGTGCGCTGGTTCTGGGAGCAGTACCTCGGCACCGGCGCCCCCACCCCCACCCCCACCAGCGCCGGCACCGCCACCCCCGCCGACCCACTCGCCTCCCCCCTGCTGGCCGAAATGCACCGCCTGCCGCCCGCCCACGTGGTGACTGCGGAGTGTGATCCGCTGCGCGACGACGGGGCGGCCTACGTCCGGGCCCTGCGCGCGGCCGGCGTCCCGGCGCGGGAGGACGCGTACCCCGGGATGTTCCACGGCTTCCTCGCCCTCGCGGGCCTGCTCGGGCAGGCGGACCAGGCCCTCGCCGGGATCGGCGAAGCCGTCGCCGCGACGGTGAGTGACGGGAAGACTTACGGTCTGGCGGGGGGTGCCGCAGAATAATTTATTGATCCCCCTCTTGAGCGGGAGAGCCTCACATGCATACGCTGTGTTGACGTGAGGTTCTCCTGTGGAGGAAGTGACATGACGGAAACTCTTGTGCCGGGCGCCGACGGTGGCGTGATAACCGCCGGTCAGCGGGTGGTGGACCACCCGGCATGGCCCGTGCTCAAGGCCGCCGTGGAAGAGATCCGGCCTTGGCAGTCCAAGGACGGCTCGATCGACTTCGACGCCGAGGGCGCTCCCGAGCCGGCGACGGTCGCCGCCGTCGTCGAGCGCATGGTCGGCGCGGTGCAGGAGCTCTCCCCCCTGCTGCCGCACGCCAAGGCCTACCACGAGGCCCTCGTCTCCGACCTGCGCAAGTGGGTCACGGACGGCTTCCAGGTGCCGGACTTCCTCGACTCGCTGCTGGCCTTCCAGCCGGCCGCCGAGCGCGCCGACGGTCTGCAGCACCTCGTGGTCTTCCCGATGTACACGCAGAACGGAAACCTCGACCGCAACTTCGAGGCCGTCGCGCTGAAGATGGTGTGGCCCGAGTGGCTCGCCGAGCTGGAGCGCACCCGCTACGACAACCCGCTCTTCCTGGGCATCACCTTCCAGGACTTCACCGCGGGCTACGACACCAACTCCGCCGTGCTCTTCCCGGAGACCATCGCCGTCCGCGAGGCCCCCGAGCGCTTCAGCTGGGGCGGCATTTTCTGCGACCGCGAGGCCGCCCGCTTCCGCGTGGTGACCGAGGCCGCCGTCGAGACCCTGGGCCTGGAGCTGCCGGAGGACATCCGCGAGATGCTCGGCGACCAGGACCGCTGCGAGAAGGCGTTCGTCCTGTGGGACATGGTCCACGACCGCACCCACAGCCACGGCGACCTGCCGTTCGACCCCTTCATGATCAAGCAGCGCCAGCCGTTCTGGATGTACGGCCTGGAGGAGCTGCGCTGCGACCTCACCGCCTTCAAGGAGGCCGTGAAGCTCGACGCCGAGGGCAACGAGCACGGCCGTGACGTGCAGTACGCCGTCCTCTTCGACCGCATGTTCCGCTTCCCGCTGACCGGTGACCGCAACCGGAACTACGACGGTCTCGGCGGCCAGCTGCTCTTCGCGTACCTGCACAAGCACGACGTGATCCGCTGGACCGACAACAAGCTGAAGATCGACTGGGACCGCGCCCCGGAGGTCACCAACCAGCTCTGCGGCGAGATCGAGAAGCTCTACCGCGACGGCATCGACCGTCCGAAGCTGGTCCACTGGTTCAAGGCGTACGAGCTGGTCTCCACCTACCTGGCCCCGCACCCGGGCTCCAAGTGGGCCAAGGGCGCAGACGCCCTCGACCTGACGCAGCCGCCGCGCAAGCTCGTCGACGACGTGCTTCCCGACGAGTTTCCGCTCAGCATGTTCTTTGAGGCCCTCGCCAAGAAGCTCAAGGGCGTGATCGCCTCGACCAAGGGCATCACGGCGGAGGACGCCGAGCGAGTGGCCGCGTGACGGACCACGCGGACGAGGCCTCCGGGGCGGCAGACGCCGCGGAGGCCCCCACGAGCGCCAACGACAACGGGGACGGGAACGCGAACGTGAACGCAAGCACGAACGGCAACAACGGTCCGCTCAGCGGCGCGGTGGTCGCCGTCGCCGGGGCCGGCGGCCCCGCCGGCAGCGCGGCCGTACTGCGACTGGCCGAGGCGGGTGCCACGGTCGTCGCCTGCGACGCCGACCCGGCCCGCCTCGCGGAGGCCGTGGACGCCGCCCGCTACGCGCACGGCGGCGCCACCGTGATCGGTGACACCGTCGACCTGCTCGACCTGGCCGCCACCAAGGAGTGGGTCGCCCGGACCGAGAAGGAGTTCGGCCGGGTCGACGGGCTGGTCCACCTGGTGGGCGGCTGGCGCGGCGCGGACTCGTTCACCGAGTCCCGGCCGGAGGACTGGGAGCTGCTCGAGAAGCTCCTGATCCGTACGGTCCAGAACACCTCGATGGCCTTCCACGACGCCCTGCAGCGCTCCGGCAACGGCCGCTACGTCCTGGTCAGCCAGGTCGGCGCGCACAAGCCGGTGGCGAACAACGCCGCGTACAACGCGGGCAAGGCGGCGGCCGAGGCCTGGACGCTGGCCATGGCCGACTCGTTCCGCAAGGCCGGCGGCGACGAGGGTCCCGCCGCCGCGGCTACGATCTTGGTCATCAAGGCACTGGTGCACGACGCGATGCGCGCCGAGCGTCCCAATGCGAAGTTCGCGGGCTTCACCGACGTCAAGGAGCTGGCCGAGGCCATCATCGGCGTCTGGGAGCAGCCCGCCTCTGAAGTGAACGGACAGCGTCTGTGGCTCACCCCGCAACCCTGAGGACCGACGCCCGCCGGCACCACGACCCGGCGGTACGCGGCTTCGCCTCCGACAACTACGCGGGAGCACACCCGGAGATCCTGGAGGCGATCGCCCTCGCCAACGGCGGCCACCAGGTCGCCTACGGCGAGGACGAGTACACCGAGCACCTCCAGAAGGTCATCCGCAGCCACTTCGGCCCGTACGCGGAAGCCTTCCCGGTCTTCAACGGCACCGGCGCGAACGTCACCGCCCTCCAGGCGATGACCGACCGCTGGGGCGCGGTGATCTGCGCGAAGACCGCCCACATCAACGTCGACGAGGGCGGTGCTCCGGAGCGGATGGCGGGCATCAAGCTGCTCGCCGTCCCCACCCCGGACGGCAAGCTGACGCCCGAGCTGATCGACCAGGAGGCCTGGGGCTTCGAGGACGAGCACCGGGCGATGCCGCAGGTGGTCTCGATCACCCAGAACACCGAGCTGGGCACGGTCTACACCCCGGACGAGATCCGGGCCATCTGCGAGCACGCCCACGGGCTCGGCATGAAGGTCCACCTCGACGGGGCCCGGATAGCCAACGCCGCGGCTTCGCTGGACGTGCCGATGCGCACGTTCACGAACGCGGCGGGCGTCGACGTGCTGTCGTACGGCGGCACGAAGAACGGCATGCTCTTCGGCGAGGCCGTCGTGGTCGTCAACCCGGACGCCGTCCGGCAGATGAAGCACGTGCGCAAGATGTCGATGCAGCTCGCGTCGAAGATGCGGTTCGTGTCGGTGCAGCTGGAGGCCTTGCTCGCCAAGGACCTGTGGCTGCGCAACGCGCGGCACGCCAACGCGATGGCGCGGCGGCTCGAGGCCGGCGTCCGGCACGTCGACGGGGTGGAGATCCTCTACCCGGTGCAGGCCAACGCGGTGTTCGCGAAGCTGCCGCACGAGGTGACGGTGCGCCTGCAGCAGCGTTACCGCTTCTACTTCTGGGACGAGGCGGCCGGACACGTCCGGTGGATGTGCGGCTTCGACACCACGGAGGACGACGTCGACGGCTTCCTCCAGGCCCTCAAGGAAGAGATGTCCCGGTAACGCCGGCGGCTGAATGCTCGTACCCCCGACCGCAAATGCATTGCATTGCGGTCGGGGGTATATTTATGCTCTCGATCATGGAGCTGATCCAGAAGGAACCCGGGCTCGACGCCTACCTGGCCGCCAGCGAGGCCATCAACCACACCCACCCACGGGTGCGGGACACCTCCGCCGCCCTCTGGGCGGACACCGGCGACGCATACTCATACGCCCGAGCCGCCTTCGAGTACGTCCGGGACGCCATCCCGCACTCCGCCGACTCGGGGGACCCGCGGGTCACCTGGCGCGCCTCCGACGTCCTCGCCACGCGGACCGGCATCTGCTACGCCAAGTCCATCGCCCTGGCCGCCCTGCTGCGCCACCGCGGCATCCCCACCGCCCTGTGCTACCAACTCCTGGGGGAGGACGACGGCTCGGACCAGGTCGTCCACGGCCTGGTCGCCGTCCGCCTCCCCGGCGACGACACCTGGCGCCGCCAGGACCCGCGCGGCAACAAGCCGGGCGTCGACGCCCGCTTCTCCCTCGACCGCGAGCGGCTGGCCTTCCCCGTCCGCCCGCACCTCGGCGAGATCGACTACCCCGACCTGCACGCCACGGTCCCCGCCCCGGTCCTCGCCGCCCTCCAGCAGGCCGAGGACCGCGCCGCCCTCTGGCGCACCCTCCCCACGTCGCTGCCCTAGCCAGGGTGCGCCCGGCGCGGCGCGGGGTGGCTCCCCCGCCCTCCCAGAGCGGCCCGCCGTTGTGAGACCCGTCCTTCCTCGCGCGTCCGGGTGTCCGGGACCGTCCCCCGGACGGCCCGGGCGACCCGGCGAGGCCGTTCAGCCCCGCCGGCGACCGGGACGCGGGCGCCGGGGCGGCGCCGCGGGTGCGGTGCCGCGCGGCTCCGGTCCGGCGGCGGCGTCCGGGGCCACGGCCACCGACGCCGGGACGGGGCCGGGCGGGGGAGTGCCGCCCCGCTGCACGGCCCGGTGCAGCAGGGCCGCCGCCACCTGCACCACCCCGATCCCGACCAGCAGCCACCGTGCGGGCACGCCCGCCCCGATGCCGAAGCCCGCGGCCGCCGCCCCCGCCGAGGCGGCCGTCATCTTCAGGCCCGCCCCCAGCGTGAACACCTGCTCCCGCGTCCCCTCGGGCGCGTGGTCCGCCCTGATCCGCAGCGTCGCCGCCAGCAGCGGCCCGTCGCACAGCCCCGCCACCGCGAAGAGGCCCGCGGCCACCGGCATCGACGGCGCCCAGGCAGCCCCGAGCAGCGTCAGACCCGTGCCCGCCATGGCGCCCTCGGCCAGCCGGCCCGACGGCAGCGACAGGCGCGAGAGCCCCAGCGAACCGGCCAGCGCCCCGACCGCGAACGCGGTCATCAGAACACCGCCGCGCCCGTTGCCGCCCAGCAGCCCCGCCAGCAGCACGGCCGTGGTGGTCAGCGCCCCCAGCCCGAGGAACGCCAGGCTGGTGGCCGACGTGATGGCCCGCAGCTCCCGCACCCGCCACAGCGCCACCAGCCCGCTCGACATCCCCGCGCCTCCCGAGACGCCCCCGCCGGCCCGTCCGGCCGCCGTCCCGGGCCCGGTCGCGTCGGCAGGACCGTCCGCCCCGTCCGCCCCGCCCGCCCCGTCCGCCCCGTCCGCCCCCGCCGGGACCGCAGGGCCGGCGGGGCCGCCGTACGGCAGGAGGGCTGCGCACGTGGCGGCCAGGGCGGCGGCGCCGGCGAGCGCGCCGAGGGCGGCGCCCCCGGACCAGGTGGCGGCCAGCGTGCCGACGACGGCCGGCGCGGACACCGAGGCCGCGTTGTACGTCGCCGCGTCCCAGGCGTACGCCCGGTCACGCCCCGGACCGGCCGGCACCAGCCGGGCCACCAGGCTCGAAAGGCCGCCCGTGACCACCGGCCCGCACGTCCCGCCCGCCACCGCCACCGCAGCCACCGCCCAGGCCGGCACCCGCCCGACGAGCAGCGCCAGCGCCGCCAGGGCCGCGCCGAAGCCGGCCAGCGCCCCCGCGTAGAGGAACCGGGGCCGGCGCGCCCGGGCGGCCACGGCCCCGGCCAGCGGAGCGGCGAGGGCGTGCGGCGCGGTCCACGCGGTCAGCACGAAGGCGCCGTGCGCCGCCCCGCCCGTACGCTCCACCGCGACCAGCACCAGGGCCAGCCCCACCCCCTCGCCGGCGAACCGGGCCGCCACGGCCGTCGCCAAGTACCCCCTGAGTCCCCGCTGTCCCCGACTCCCCGGGGCCGTTCCCGCCGCGCGCATCCGAGCCCCCCACTCCGTAACGGCTTACCCGGGCAAGACATTACACTTGGCGGCGTGAAGGGATTCGACCCCGCCCAACGGCTGATCGACCTCGCCAACGAGGTACGTACGGCACCCGACGCCTCCCGCGAGGCCCTCGCCGCCCTGCTCGCCCGGCACGGCGAGAGCGAGCGCGACCTGGCCCCCGAGGCCTTCTCCGAGGCCGATGCGGCCGAACTGCGCGCCGCCGCCCGCCGGATGGGCGGCGTCCTGGCCGAGCCCGACGCCGACCGCGCGGCCGAGGCCCTCAACGCGCTGTTCGACGCCTGCGGCGCCCGCCCCCGCCTGACCCGGCACGACGGCCACGCCTGGCACCTGCACGTCGACCGCGAGGGCGCCGGCTGGGGCGAGTGGTTCCTGGCCTCCGGGGCCCTCGCGCTCGCCGCCGTCCTGACCGAGTACGGGCGCGTCACCTGGGGCGCCTGCGCGGCCGCCCGCTGCGGCGCCTACTTCCTGGGCACCGGTCCCGGCAGCGCCCGCCGCTACTGCTCGGCCGCCTGTGCGTCCCGGGAACGCGTCGCGGCCCACCGCAGCCGGCGGCGCGCCGGGCGGTGAGCCGCGCTCACACCACTGTTCGGACCGTGTCCGGGGGACCTCAGGCCTTGCGGAGCTCCGCCTCGCGGACCTCGGCCGCCGTGGGCGCCGTACCGCCCAGGTGCGCCGGCAACCACCAGGAGTCCTCGGTGCCCTTCGGCTTCGCCGGGTACGCCCGCTGGGCCGCGTCCAGCAGCTCCTGCACGCGCTCCCGCAGCCGTCGGGTCAGCGCGCCCGCGAACTGGTCGGCCGGCGCCTCCATCGGCTCGCCCACCCGCATCGTCACCGGGATGTGGCTGCGCCGCAGGTCCTTCGGCCTGCCCTTGGTCCACAGCCGCTGCGTGCCCCACAGGGCCACCGGGATCAGCGGCACGCCGGCCTCCTGGGCCATCCGCACCGCGCCGGACTTGAAGCTCTTGAGCGTGAAGGACTGCGAGATCGTCGCCTCGGGGAAGACCCCGATGATCTCGCCCGAGCGCAGCGCGGCCAGCGCCTGCTGGTACGCCGCCTCACCCTGCTCGCGGTCGACCGGGATGTGCTTCATCGCCCGCATCAGCGGCCCGGAGACCTTGTGCCGGAACACCGAGTCCTTCGCCATGAACCGCACCAGGCGCTTAGACGGACGTGCGGTCAGACCCGTGAAGATGAAGTCCAGGTACCCGATGTGGTTCGACACCAGCACGGCGCCGCCCTTGCGCGGGATGTTCTCCGTGCCCTTCAGGTCGATGCGGATGTCGAGCGCCTTGAACAGCCCGTGCGCGACACCGATCACAGGGGGGTAGACCAGCTCTGCCATCGTGGGGAGACTCCTCGTTTCTCTGCTGGGGAGGTCTGAAGAGGTTCTCCCGCGGAAAGCACGTAAGTTACGCCAGCGTAGGTACCGGCAAGGGGATGGTGCCCGATGCGCGCGTCGAGGGCCAGTCCGCGGGGCTCCGGCCGGGGAGATCCTCGTCACGCCGGGAATACCCGGCGCTACGGGTGTGCTGCCCCCGAAGGTACGGATCCATTCGTAGGGAGAGGCTAAGCGTGGGCGAGCGCGGGGCGGGAAAGGTGCACCCCGAGGGGGAGGGGCGCGTGCGCCTCGGCGAGGCCGAACTCGGCGCCCGGCGCGGCGAGCGGGCCACCCTCGTCCAGTTCTCCAGCGCCTTCTGCCAGCCCTGCCGGGCCACCCGCCGCATCCTCGGCGAGGTCGCGGACCTGGTGCCGGGCGTGGCCCACGTCGAGATCGACGCGGAGGCCCGCCTGGAGCTGGTCCGCGCCCTCGGGATCGCGAAGACCCCCACCGTCCTCGTCCTGGACGCGGCCGGCGCCGAGGTGCGCCGGGCGGCCGGCATGCCGCGCAAGGCGGACGTCATCGCCGCGCTGGGCGCCGTCCTCTGAGCCCCTTTCACGCCGCCGCCGGGACCTCGCGCTCCGTGAGACGCCTCGCATCTGAGGGAAGCCGCTTGACTGCACATGGCAACGATCGACAGGCTTCGGCCAGCCCCCATGTGAAGGACACGCCCATGACGGCCCCGCCGGCCCCGCCCGCCCTCATCCCGGCCCTGCCGGGCTCGCCCGAGCTGTTGCGTTCGGTGTTCCGTCGGCACGCCGCCGGCGTCGCGGTGATCACCGCGGCCCGCGAGGGTTCCCCGGTCGGCTTCACCGCCACGTCGCTGAGCTCGGTCGCGGCGGAGCCGCCCCTGCTGTCCTTCTCCGTCGGTACGGGCTCGTCCAGCTGGCCCGTGATCGAGGAGACCGGCCATCTGGGCGTGCACATACTCGGCGAGCACCAGAGCGGGCTGGCGGGCCTGTTCGCGCGCAGCGGCGCCGACCGGTTCGGGCCGGACACCGCCTGGCGCGCCGGTCCCGAGGGCGTGCCGCTGCTGGACGGCGTACTGGCCTGGATGGTGTGCCGGGTCGTGGCCCGGGTGCCGGCCGGCGCCCATGTGGTCGTGATCGCCGAGGTGCTCGCGGGAGACCCCGAGGGGGACCCGGCGGGCGGGGGGCGGCCGCTGCTCTACCACCAGGGGCGCTTCAACGCCCTGCGTGACTGAGTAGTGCCTGCTGGGGGGCACTTTCCCGGGCCTCCGAGCGTTGGCAAGGTCACAGTTCGGTGAGCTTGCTTCCTGGTGGAACGCACGCTGTACTGGCGAGTAACATTTGGTTCGGAGCGCAACCCGCCCCGACCGGGATCCGCCCCAAAAGGCGCCTATGCTGCCTGCACGAGGCAGCACCAGAAAAGACGATGCAGTAGGAGAGCCGGCGTGAGCCTGAGGATCGTTGTCTGTGTGAAGTACGTGCCCGACGCCACCGGCGACCGGCACTTCGCCGATGACCTGACCGTCGACCGCGACGACGTCGACGGCCTGCTGTCGGAGCTCGACGAGTACGCCGTCGAGCAGGCGCTGCAGATCTCCGAGGAGTCGGACGACGACGTGGAGATCACCGTCCTGACGGTGGGCCCGGAGGACGCGAAGGACGCGCTGCGCAAGGCGCTCTCGATGGGCGCCGACAAGGCCGTCCACGTCGAGGACGACGACCTGCACGGCACCGACGTCATGGGCACCTCGCTGGTGCTCGCCAAGGCGATCGAGAAGGCCGGCTACGACCTGGTCATCACCGGTATGGCCTCCACCGACGGCACCATGGGCGTCCTCCCGGCGATCCTGGCCGAGCGCCTGGGCGTCCCGCAGGTCACCCTGCTCTCCGAGGTGAACGTCGAGGACGGCAAGGTGACCGGCCGCCGCGACGGCGACGCCGCCAGCGAGCAGCTCGAGGCGTCCCTGCCGGCCGTCGTGTCCGTCACGGACCAGTCGGGCGAGGCCCGTTACCCGTCCTTCAAGGGCATCATGGCCGCGAAGAAGAAGCCGGTGGAGTCCTGGGACCTGTCCGACCTGGACGTCGACTCCGACGAGGTCGGCCTCGAGAACGCCTGGACCGCGGTCGACTCCGCGTCCCCGCGTCCGGCCCGCACCGCCGGCACGATCGTCAAGGACGAGGGCGAGGGCGGCAAGCAGCTGGCCGAGTTCCTGGCCGGCCAGAAGTTCATCTGAGCTTCGGTCATCCCTTCGATCGCCCCCTCTACTTCGCAAAAGCTGGAGAAGCCCCATGGCTGAAGTTCTCGTCTACGTCGACCACGTGGACGGTGCCGTCCGCAAGCCCACCCTGGAGCTGCTGACCCTGGCCCGCCGCGTCGGCGAGCCCGTCGCCGTCGCCCTCGGCGCCGGCGCCGAGGCCACCGCCGCGGTCCTGGCCGAGCACGGTGCCGTCAAGGTCCTGACCGCCGACGCCGCCGAGTTCGCCGACTACCTGGTCGTCCCGAAGGTGGACGCCCTGCAGGCCGCGTACGAGGCCGTCTCCCCGGCCGCCGTGCTCGTCCCGTCCTCCGCCGAGGGCAAGGAGATCGCCGCCCGCCTCGCCGTCCGCATCGGCTCGGGCATCATCACCGACGCCGTCGACCTCGAGGCCGGCGACGAGGGCCCGGTCGCGACGCAGTCCGCGTTCGCCGCCTCCTTCACCACCAAGTCCCGTGTCTCCAAGGGCACCCCGGTCATCACCGTCAAGCCGAACTCGGCTCCGGTCGAGGCCGCCCCGGCCGCCGGCGCCGTCGAGGCGCTGGCCGTCACCTTCTCGGCCCTGGCCACCGGCACCAAGGTCACCTCGCGCACCCCGCGCGAGTCGACCGGCCGCCCGGAGCTGACCGAGGCCGCGATCGTGGTCTCCGGCGGCCGCGGCGTCAACGGCGCCGAGAACTTCTCGATCATCGAGGCGCTGGCCGACTCCCTCGGTGCCGCCGTCGGCGCCTCCCGCGCCGCCGTCGACGCCGGCTGGTACCCGCACTCCAACCAGGTCGGCCAGACCGGCAAGTCGGTCTCGCCGCAGCTGTACATCGCCTCCGGCATCTCCGGTGCGATCCAGCACCGTGCCGGTATGCAGACCTCGAAGACCATCGTGGCCATCAACAAGGACTCCGAGGCCCCGATCTTCGACCTGGTCGACTACGGCGTGGTCGGCGACCTGTTCCAGGTCGTCCCGCAGCTGACCGACGAGATCAAGGCGCGCAAGGGCTGATCCGCCCTCGCCGTCTGACCTGCGCAGACGCACGGCCCGGGGCCGCGTGGTGAGACTCACCGCGCGGCCCCGGGCCGTTTTCCGTCGCGCCCCGGGTGAATCGTCCGGAGCATCCGGAGAACATTGACGAGGGGGTTCCGGTGTCACTAGATTTTGCTATACGGATTTGAGATTCCGTGCAGCGGAAAATAGGAGAGTGCACGATGGGTCAGCAGGAGAAGGTGGCAACGAGCCTCCAGGGCGCGGTCAGCGAGCGCATCAGCGCCTCGCTCGCGCCGGTGGACGCGGAGCTCGCGCGCCGCTACCCCGGAGACCCTGGCACCCGGCAGCCGATCCACACCGTGTACGTGCCCGGTGACGTCTTCGACGCCGGCACCATCCGCTCCTGGGGCGACCAGGCCCTCGCCGCCCTCGACGAGCACGCCCCCGACGCCGGGACCTTCGCCCGCGTCCTCGGCATCGCGGACGAACTGGCCGGACCCGTGTACGAGCGCGTCCGCGCGAAGCTCGCCACCGAGCCGGTCGAGGACCTCCGCGTCGACTTCGAGGACGGCTTCGGCGTCCGCTCCGACGAGGAGGAGGACCAGGCCGCCGCCCGCGCCGCCCGCCTCGTCTCGGAGGCCTTCGCCAACGGCACGAACGCCCCGTACATGGGCATCCGCATGAAGTGCATGGAGTCCAACGTCCGCGACCGGGGCCTGCGCACCACGGACGTCTTCCTCTCCGGACTGCTCGAGCACGGCGGCCTGCCCGAGGGCCTCGTCCTGACCCTCCCCAAGGTCACCTACGCCGAGCAGGTCAGCGCGTTCGTGGAGCTGCTGGAGGCCTTCGAGTCGGCCCGCGGCCTGCGCCCCGGCCGCATCGGCTTCGAGATCCAGATCGAGACCAGCCAGTCCATCCTGGCCTCCGACGGCACCGCCACGGTCGCCCGCATGATCGACGCCGCCAAGGGCCGCGCCACCGGCCTGCACTACGGCACCTTCGACTACAGCGCCTGCGTCGGCGTGTCCGCCGCCTACCAGTCCAGCGACCACCCGGCCGCCGACCACGCCAAGGCGATCATGCAGGTCGCGGCCGCCGGCACCGGCGTACGCGTCTCCGACGGCTCGACCAACGTCAAGCCCGTCGGCACCACCGAGCAGGTCCACGAGGCCTGGAAGCTCCACTACGGCCTCACCCGCCGCGCCCTGGCCCGCGCCTACTACCAGGGCTGGGACATGCACCCGGGCCACCTCCCGACCCGCTACGCCGCCGTCTTCTCCTTCTACCGCGAGGGCCTGGACGCCGCGGCCGCCCGCCTGAAGGCGTACGTCGCGAAGATCGAGGGCGACGTCATGGACGAGCCCGCCACCGCCAAGGCCCTCGCCGGCTACCTGGTCCGCGGCCTCGACTGCGGCGCCGTCGGCACCGACGAGGTCACCGCCCGCACCGGCCTGACCCGCGCCGAGCTGGACGCCTTCGCGATCCCGCGCCGCTCCGCCACCCTGACGGCGACGGCGTAACGGCCTCCCCGCGACCCGGGGCCGGTACCCCCGAGCGGGGTACCGGCCCGCCGCGCCGGTACGGACCCGAGCGCGCGGCGCCAGCTCGCTGACGCACATGCTCGCATCGCACGCGTACGGACCCACGAGCACGGGCACCGTCAGAACCGGGCCGTGGCCAGCACCGTGCCGTCCGGCGTCGTCAGCCGCGCACCGGCCAGCGACCCCGCGTTCACCGCGGCCGGCGATCCCCAGTAGCCGTACCCCTCGTGCAGCCTGAACGAGCCGAGCCGCACGGTGCTGCCGTCCGACCGCACCAGCAGGCAGGACACCGGCCCGTCGTACGGGACCCCGGCGTCGTCCATGTCCACGGACATGTACACCCAGCCGTCCGCGTCGGCGGGGCCCGGCACGGCCGGGTGCGCGTTGATCTCGCCGACCGACCGGCCGACGGCCGGCCCGGTCGACGCGTGGTCCGCGGGTCCGGCCCCGGCCGCCACCCGGGCCGCCCCCGGCGCGAGCACCAGATCGGCCCGCAGCAGGCCCGCCGCCGTCGTGCCGGAGCGCGTGGCCGGGGCCGGGCCCTCGGTCACGTACGTGCCCAGCGCCCAGCCCCCGAAGCCCAGCGCCACCGCGCAGGCCCCGGCCACCGCCGCCACCCGGATCCGGACCGCCCGGCCGCGGGCGGCCTCCCGGCGCCCCGCCGCGCCCGCCGGCGCGGCCACGGGCCGCAGGCTCAGCCGCCGCGCCACCCGCTCCTCGAAGCCCCTGGGCGGCTCGCGCTCCGGCAGCAGGGCGAGCAGGCCGTCCCCGACGAGCGCGAGCTGGTCGACGTACTCCCGGCAGTCGGCGCACCGGTCCAGGTGCGCCAGGGCCTCGGCCCGCTCCCGCCCCGAGAGCACGCCCAGCGCCAGCTCCCCGGCCCGCTCCCGCAGCCGCGCGCAGCCGGTGTCCTCAGTCATCGCCGCCTCCCTCCGCACGCGGCGGATCCGGCGTCCCGGCCACCAGTGCCGCCCGCAGCCGGGCCATGGCCGTCCTGATCCGCGTCTTGGCCGTACCCAGGGGGATGCCCTCCAGCTCGGCCACCTGCCGCGCGGTCATCCCGTAGACCCCGGCCATCGCCAGCGCCCGGGCCTGCTCCCGGGGCAGTCCGGCCAGCGCCGTGCGCAGCCCGGCCGCCGCCTCGTCGGCCAGGGCCCGCCGCTCGGGGGTCTCCGTCACCGCGCCGAGCAGCGCGTCGAGGTCCTCGGGGGCCACCGGCTCGGGCCGCCGGGCCCGGACGGCGTCCACGGCCAGGTTGTGCGCGATCGTGGTCAGCCAGGCGCTGACCGAACCACGGCGCGCGTCGTAGACCTGCGCGTGCCGCCAGGCCCGCTCGAAGGTCTGCTGCGCGACGTCCTCGGCCAGCGCGGCGTCCCGCGTGACGGCGACGGCCACGCCGAAGACCCGGTGCTGGAACCGCCGTACGAACGTCATGGCGAGCTCCGGGTCACCGGTGGCCAGCCCGGCCAGCAGCGCCTCGTCCGGGAGGCGGCCGACCGGGAGCTGCAGCCCCTGCATGCCGGTAGGTACGTTCCGGCGCGCCCAGGGGATTGCCCGGCGATGGCGGAACCTCACGCTCCCATTCTCCGCCGCGTCGCGCGCCGCGCGTCGCGACCGTCCGCCGCCGGGGCGCAATCCCTCCCGACGCCACGTCCGTATCCCGACTGCGACCGGCACGGCAGGGCACCCGCCCAACACGGAAAGGCACCCGCCCGGCACGGCGGGGCACCTGCCCGCCACGGAAGGGCACCCGCCCGGCACGGAGAGGCACCCGCCCAGCGCGGACGGACGCCCACCCGGCACGGAAGGGCACCCGCCGAAGGAGGCCCGACATGAGACCGCACCCCACACCCCTGCACCGCATCCTGCTACGGGGCCTGGCCGCCGGCGCGCTGGCCGGCGCCCTCGTCGCCTGCGGGGGCGGCGGGTCCGGCGCAGGGGCCCAGAGCCCGGCCGCCGGCACGTCGAGCACCCAGGAGCAGACTCCGGGCAGTCCCGCGAAGGCCGTGACCGTGGTGGACGTCTCGATGACCGACTTCCACCTCAAGCTCTCGAAGACGGACCTCACCGCAGGCCGGTACACGTTCCGCGCCGCCAACGACGGCCACCACCCGCACGCCCTGGAGATCGAGGGCCCGGGCGGCGAGCACCGCACCCCGACGCTCCAACCCGGGCAGTCCGCGGACCTCACGGTGACGCTGAAGGCCGGCTCGTACGAGATGTACTGCCCGGTCGACGGCCACCGCGCCCTGGGCATGGAGACGGACCTGCACGTCGGAGCCGCCGGCTCCGGCTCGACCGGAAACGGCACCGGCACCCCGAACAGCACGAACGACATGTCGGGCAACGGCTACTGAGCCGTGCACGCCCGATCCTGCGACACCAGGAGGGCCTCATGCACCCCCGAACGGCCGACCTCTCGCTGCGCGCGGTCGCAGCGGCCTGCGCGCTCCTGAGCGCGGTGGACCACCTCTACCTCGCCCCCGAACACCTGGAGGAGATGCCCTACATGGGCATCCTCTTCCTCATCGGCGGCACCGGCCTGCTGGTGGTCGCCGCGGGCCTCGCACTCACCGACCCCCGCCCGGCGTGGGTGGGCGGAGCGCTGCTGAACGCCGGCATGCTGCTCGGCTTCGCGCTCTCCCGCACCGTCGGGCTGCCGGACTACCACGAGACCGGCTGGGAACCGCCGCACGGCGTCCTGTCCGTCGCCTCCGAGGCGGTGTTCCTGCTCGCGGCCGCAGCCTGGTACGTGGTCGTACGCCGCAGCCCCGACCGTGGCCCGGCCGGCCGGATCGCGGGCCGTACCCCGCACGTTCACGACCGGGGCCCCGCAAGCCACGCGCGACTCCGCTGACCGACAGCGCCAGGTCGTGTGGTGCGGGGAACCACCACGAAGCCCCGTCAGGTCACCCCGTGGTGTGTGGGGGAGGCGCCTGACGGGGTGTGGCAGGCTGGTCCGGAGGCAGGCCCGGGCCTGGGGTGGCCGAAGGCCCCGAAGCCCCAGGGGTGGGCCTGCCGCAGGGCCTGCAGGCCACACCCCGTCAAGCGCCGAGGGGACCCACACACCACGGGGTGACCCCGCGAAGCGAGCCCACCCCGACACCGGCCCGGGCGACCCCACCCCGAGCACCCCCTCAGACCGGCGGCAGCTCGCCCGACCCCCGTGCGATGAGCCGCGTGGGCAGCTCGACCCGCTCCGGCGCGAGCCGCGCCCCCGACAGCCGCGCGAACAGGCGCTCCGTCGCGACCCGGCCCAGGGCGGCGGGGTCCTGGGCCACGACCGTGACGCCAGGCCTGAGGAGGTCCGCCAGTTCGAAGTCGTCGAAGCCGACCAGCGCCACCGGCCGGCCGAGCTCCGCGAGCACCCGGACGAGGGTCACGGTCACGCGGTTGTTCCCCGCGAACAGCGCGGTGACGGGCGCGTCGCCGGTGAGCATCCGCCGCGCCGCCCGGGTCACGGTGGCCGGGTCGGTGGCCCCCAGTGCCACCCACTCCGGCACCACCGGCAGGCCCGCGTCCGACATCGCCGCGCGGTAGCCCCGTACCCGCTCCTGGGCGGTGTGGATGCGCGGCTGGTCGCCGATGAAGCCGATCCGCCGGTGACCGTGGGCGACCAGGTGCGCGACGCCCTCCCGGGCCCCGCCGAAGCTGTCGGAGAGCACCACGTCCGCCGCGATCCGGCCCGCCGGGCGGTCCACGAACACCGTCGCCACGCCGGCCCGCATCTCCGGCTCCAGGTAGCGGTGGTCGTCCCCGGCCGGGATCACGACGAGCCCGTCCACCCGCCGCGCGCACAGGGCCAGGGCCAGCTCGCGCTCCCGGCCCGGATCCTCGGCGCTCGACCCGTTGATGAGGAGCGCGCCGTGTGCTCGCGCGACTTCTTCCACGGCCCGGTTCAACGGCCCGTAGAAGGGGTCCGCCAGGTCCTCCAGGATCAGCCCGACAGTGGCCGTACGCCCCTTGCGCAGCACGCGTGCGCTGTCGTTGCGGCGGAATCCGAGGTCGGTGATGGCCTCCTGGACCCGCCGCTCGGTCTCGGGGGTGACGCCCGGCTCGCCGTTGACCACGCGCGAGACCGTCTTCAGCCCCACCCCGGCCCGGGCCGCCACGTCCTTCATCGTCGGGCGCAGGCCGTAGCGGGCGGAACCGGAGGAGACGGTCAAGGTCGGGTGCCTTTCGGGACGGACGGGCCGGGGACGAGCCGGGAACGGGCTGGGGACGAGCCGGGACCCAGCCGCGGACCGGCCGGGACCGGGCCGGGAACAGGCCTGGAACTACAGGGTAGGCCCGGCGCGTCGGTCACCGTGTGCCCGGGGGTGGCATCGGGTGCCCCGACGCGGAGCGAATGGCCGGTAACGGGGTTTCCGCCTCCGGGTGTTGCGGGCAAGCCACAGGGGGCCTCGGCCGAGGCCTCCGTCAGGAGGGGGACAAGTGATCGTCTGGATCAACGGCACGTTCAGCGCCGGGAAGACCAGCACCGCACGCGAGCTGACCGGCCTGATCCCGGACAGCGCCCTGTTCGACCCCGAGGTGGTCGGCGGCGTCCTCAAGCACCTCCTCCCGCCCAAGTACGTGGCGCAGGTGACGGACTACCAGGACCTGGCGATCTGGCGGCGGCTGGTCGTCGACGGGGCCGCAGCGATGCTGGCCGAGCTCGGCGGCACCCTGGTCGTGCCGATGACCCTGCTGCGCCAGGAGTACCGCGACGAGATCTTCGGCGGCCTGGCCGCCCGCCGGATCCCGGTGCGCCACATCGTGCTCACCCCTGATGAAACGATCCTGCGGGAGCGCATCGCCCACCGCGAGGAGCCGGACGTCCCCGATGCCGAGACACGGGTCCGCCAGTGGGCGTACGACCGCATCCCCGCGTACCGGGAGGCCCTGGACGGCTGGCTGCGCGCCGACGCCCACGCCGTCGACAACGGCCGGCTGACCCCGCGCGAGACCGCCGAGGCCGTCGTCGAACTCCTGCGCTCCGGTGGCGCCCCGCCCTGCGACATCGTGCAGACCCCGGAGCCGACCCGGGAGACCGTGGCGTCCGGGGTGCTGCTGTTCGACGACGAGGACCGGGTGCTGCTCGTCGACCCCACCTACAAGCCGGGCTGGGAGTTCCCCGGCGGCGTCGTCGAGGCGGGCGAGGCCCCGGCCCGGGCCGGCATGCGCGAGGTGGCCGAGGAGGTCGGGGTGGAACTCGGCACCGTGCCACGGCTGCTGGTCGTGGACTGGGAGCCGCCCCGCCACCCCGCCTTCGGCGGACTGCGCTTCCTCTTCGACGGCGGGCGGCTGTCCGCCGAGCGGGTCCGTGACCTGCGGCTGCCCGGCGCCGAACTGCGCGGGTGGCGGTTCGTCACCGAGGAGGAAGCGGCCGGACTGCTGCCGCGGGTCCGCTTCGAACGGCTGCGCTGGGCCTTGCGGGCCCGGGAGCGGGGAACCGTGCTCAATCTGGAGGCGGGAGCGCCGGTGGGGTGAGGCCCCGCTGGTGGAGTGGGCCCCGCTGGTGGGGTGAGCGCCGCCGACCGGACGGCTCAGGCCTCCGTTGCCGCCACCGCCGCCTTCAGCGCCGCCGCCGTGTCCCGGACCACAGGGTCGCCGTGACCGAAGCAGGCCACCTCCGGTTCCAGCGCGGCCAGCCGCCTGAAGGACTCCAGTGCCCGCCGCCGGTCGGTGTTGAACACCCCGAGCATCACCTGCTGGACCCCCGCCACGCAGTCGCCGGTGAACAGCACCCCGTGCTGCGGCAGGTGGACGGCGATGCTGCCGTCGGTGTGCCCGGGGGAGTGCACCGCGTACGCCCCGTCCCCGAAGCCGAGTTCCTCGCCGTCCGACACCTCCCGGTCGACCCGGGTCGGCGGCGCCTCGGGCACCACCGTCAGCGCGTGCTCGTACAGCGGGACCTCCCAGTCGAGCAGCACCGGAGCGGGCACCGGCGCGAGTCCCCGGATGACCGGTGCGTCCAGACCGTGGGCCAGCACCTCGGCGCCGTAACGGGCCGCGAGTTCCTCGGCCGCGCCGAAGTGGTCGCCGTGGCAGTGCGTCAGGACGATGCGGCGCAGAGCCGCGGGGTCGAGGCCGAGGGAGCGAATGCCGGCCTCGATGTCCGGCCCGGAGGCGGCGTCGCCGGCGTCCACGAGCGTCAGCTCGGCCGCGTCGCCGGAGCCGTCGCGCCAGAGGTAGGCCTGGCCGATCCGGAAGCGGAGCAGGTGCAGCTGCGGGAGTATCTCGACAAGATCCATGCTGCGACCGTAAGGCGGGAGTTGGGGGCGGGGTACGCGAATACGCCGGGCGCGGACTACGCCCAGAGCGCAGTCGGGGACGCGCTGCGGGTGGGAGTGGGCGTGCTCGTCGGGAGTGCGGGCGCCTGTGGGGAGTGGGGGCGCCTGTGGGGAGTGGGGGTGCGCGTCGGGAGTGGGGGCGCCTGTCGGGAGTGGGGGCGCGCGTCGGTGCTTGACGGGTGCGTGGAGCGGGGCGGGGTCGGGGTGGGCTCGCTTCGGGGGCGGGTCCCGTGGTGTGTGGGTCCCCTCGGCGCTTGACAGGGGCGGCCTGCAGGCCCTGCGGCAGGCCCACCCCGGAGGCTTTGGCTTCGCCCTGGCCTTCGGCCACCTCCGGCCCGGGCCTGCCTCCGGTCCAGCCTGCCACCCCTGTCAAGCGCCTCCCCCACACACCACGGGACGGCCTGACCGGAGCTTCGTGTCCTTTCGCCCCGGGGCGGGGCCGGGGTGCGGGGGCGCGGGGGCGGCCCCCTCACGCACCCGCGCCCACGCGCCTCAGGCCTTCTTCGACTCCGCGTAGTTGATCAGGAACAGGGCCTCCGCGACCGACAGGCGCTCCAGCTCCTCCGGCGAGACGCTCTCGTTGACGGCGTGGATCTGCGCCTCCGGCTCGCTCAGGCCGATCAGCAGGATCTCGGTGTCGGGGTACAGCGTCTGCAGGGTGTTGCACAGCGGGATCGAGCCGCCCATGCCGGCGGCCTGCATCTCCTGGCCCGGGTACGCCACCTGCATCGCGGCGGCCATGGAGGCGTACGCCGGGCTGGCGGTGTCGGCCTGGAAGGGCTGGCCGGAGCCGACCTGCTCGACCTTGACGCGCGCGTTCCACGGCGTCTTGGCCTCCAGGTGCGCCATCAGGTGCTTGTTGGCCTCGACGGTGTCCATGCCCGGCGGCACGCGCAGGCTGATCAGCGCGCGGGCGCTGGCGTGCACCGACGGGGTGGCGCCGACCACCGGCGGGCAGTCGATGCCCAGCACCGTCACGGCCGGCCGGGCCCACAGCCGGTCCGAGACCGAGCCGTCGCCGATCAGGTCCACGCCCTCGAGCACCCTGGCGTCGTCGCGGAAGTCGCCCTCCGGGTACTGCAGGCCCTCCCAGACGGCGTCCGCGGTGAGGCCGTCGACGGTGGTGGAGCCGTCCTCGGCGCGCAGCGAGTCCAGCACGCGGATCAGGGCCGCGAGCGCGTCCGGGGCGGCGCCGCCGAACATGCCCGAGTGCAGGTTGCCCGCCAGGGTGTCGACCTGGACGCGGACCAGCGTCATGCCGCGCAGCGTGGCCGTCACGGTGGGCAGGCCCAGGCGGAAGTTGCCGGCGTCGCCGATGACGATGGCGTCGGAGGTGAGCAGCTCGGGGTGGGCCTCGGCGTACTGCTGGAGGCCGCCGGTGCCCTGCTCCTCGGAGCCCTCGACGATGACCTTCACGCCCACCGGGACGCCGCCGTTGGCCTTGAGGGCGCGCAGCGCGAGCAGGTGCATGATGAACCCGCCCTTGCAGTCGGCGGCGCCGCGGCCGTACCAGCGGCCGTCGCGCTCGGTCAGCTCGAAGGCCGGGGAGATCCAGGCGGCGTCGTCCAGCGGGGGCTGGACGTCGTAGTGCGCGTACAGCAGGACCGTCGGTGCGCCCGCGGGGCCGGGCAGGTAGCCGTACACCGACTGCGTGCCGTCCGGGGTGTCGAGCAGCGCGACGTCCTGGAAGCCCTCGGCGCGCAGCGCGTCGGCCACCCAGTTCGCGGCGCCCTCGCTCTCGCTCTTGGGGAACTGCGCCCAGTCGGCGACCGACCGGAACCTCACCAGTTCGGTCAGCTCCGTCTTGGCACGGGGCATGAGCGAGGCGACGGTCTCGGCGATCGGATGGGTCGACATGGGCACGCTCCTGGTGGGTGCGACGTTGTACTGCGTGGGAGCCGGGTGGGCACCGCCGATCTTCCCACAGGGGTCGTCGGGGGTCCGCCGTAGGATGCGGCTCGGCACCGGAGCAACATCAGGATCGGGAGCAGCGACACATCGTGAGCAGCGAGCACGGGGAATTCGACGGCGGCGCGGAGGGCCTGGAGGGCGCGGACGGCGTGCGGGGCGGGGGCGGGGCCGAGGAGGCCGGCGGAGCCCGCGAACCGGACGCCGTCGGCGAGGCCCGGGACGGCGCGGACGCTCAGGGGGTCGGGGACGCTCAGGACGTCGGGGAGGGTGTCGACGGCGCGGACGGTGCGGACGCCCAGGAGATCCGCCAGGAGGTCTGGGACGTCGTCGTGGTCGGGGCGGGCCCGGCCGGCGCTTCGGCCGCGCACGCCGCGGCGGCCGCCGGCCGTCGGGTCCTGCTGCTGGAGAAGGCGGAGCTGCCGCGCTACAAGACCTGTGGCGGCGGCATCATCGGGCCTTCGCGCGACACCCTGCCGCCGGGGTTCGTGCTGCCGTTCAAGGACCGCGTCAACGCGGTCACGTTCACCCTGAACGGCAGGTTCGGCCGCACCCGCCGCTCCCGGCACATGCTCTTCGGGCTCATCAACCGCCCGGAGTTCGACGCACAGCTGGTCGCCGCGGCCGAGAAGGCCGGTGCCCAGGTGCGTACGGGCGCCCAGGTCGCCCGGGTCGAGCAGCACGGGCCCGCGGTCCCGGACCGGCGCACGGTCGCCGTGGTCCTCGCGGACGGCGAGACCGTCCTGGCCCGCGCGGTGGTGGGGGCCGACGGCAGCGCCAGCCGGATCGGGGCGCACGTGGGCGTCAAGATGGCGCAGGTCGACCTCGGCCTGGAGGCCGAGATCCCGGTGCCGCCCACCGTCGCGGAGGACTGGAAGGGCCGGGTGCTCATCGACTGGGGTCCGCTGCCGGGCAGTTACGGCTGGGTCTTCCCCAAGGGGGACACCCTCACCGTGGGCGTGATCTCGGCGAAGGGCGAGGGGGCCGCCACCAAGCGGTACCTGGAGGACTTCATCGGCCGGCTGGGCCTGGCCGGTTTCGAGCCCGCGGTCTCCTCCGGCCACCTGACGCGCTGCCGGGCCGACGATTCGCCGCTGTCTCGGGGCCGGGTGCTGGTGTGCGGCGACGCGGCGGGCCTGCTGGAGCCGTGGACCCGCGAGGGCATCTCCTTCGCACTCCGCTCGGGCCGGCTGGCGGGGGAGTGGGCCGTGCGGATCGCGGAGGCGCAGGATGCCGTGGACACCCGCCGACAGGCCCTGAACTACGCCTTCGCCATCAAGGCGGGGCTGGGCGTGGAGATGGCGGTGGGCCGCCGGATGCTCACGCTGTTCGAGTCCCGGCCGGGGCTGCTGCACGCGGTGATCACCGGTTTCCGGCCCGCCTGGCGCGCCTTCGCCCGGATCACGCGCGGTTCGACCTCGTTGGGCGAGCTGGTGCGGACGAACCCGTTGGCGAGTCGCGCGCTGCACGGCCTGGACCGGCGCCAGTCGGCGGACCGTCCGGACTCCTGACGCGCACCGGCCGCTCGGCGCCGGGCCCGCCCTCGTGCGGTCCGGCGCCGGGTGGCGGCCGTCACCCGGCGACGGTGATGCGGAAGACCGGGTGGTCCTCGGCGGCCGCCAGCAGCTCCGCCTCGGAGGAGTCGGCGGTGACGCCCTTGAAGAACCGGTTGACCTCCCACCCCCACCGCTTGAGGTAGGAGCGCAGCACGGCCGGCCGCTCGGCCTCCGGGATCTCGACCGCGGTGAACGTCCGCACCTTGCGCCCCACGCGCAGTTCGCCGCCACCGGCCACGCGCATGTTGCGGACCCACTGCGAGTGGCCGCGGGCGGAGACCAGGTACGGGACGCCGTCGTGCTTGTGGAGGTTGACCGGGATGCGCTGCATCTGGCCCGAGACCCGGCCGCGGACCGAGAGCTCGGTCGTGCCGGCCAGGCTGATCCCGAGGCGGGCGAGCTTGCCGATGAAGCGGTTCAGGCGGGCGTCCATGCCCTGGGCGGGGACGTAGTACGGGCTCTGCGACGCGCTCATGATGGCCTCCGGACGTTTTGGAGAGCGGTGCTCTCGCTTGAGATCAGTGTGCACCCGTCGTCACAGCAAAGCAAGAGCACTGCTCTCGTGAGTGTGCGGTGCTCTCCTTGTGATGTGATCGGTGCTCGCTGTTGTGTGCACTGCTCCGATCATTGATCGGCGCTCTCCAGGCGTGGCACACTCCCCCCATGAGCACCGTGCGTGGAGCCCGTGAGCGGGCCCGGATCGAGGTCACCGCCGCCATCAAGCAGGAGGCGCGCAAGCAGCTCGCCGCCGAAGGCGCGGCGAAACTGTCCCTGCGCGCCGTCGCCCGCGAACTCGGGATGGTGTCCTCGGCGCTCTACCGCTACTTCCCCAGCCGCGACGACCTGCTGACCTCACTGATCGTGGACGCCTACGACGCGGTCGGCGCCGCGGCCGAGGCGGCCGCCGCCGGAGCCGCCGCCGCGCCGCCGTACGAGCGGTGGACCGAGGTCTGCGTCGCCGTCCGCGCCTGGGCGCTCGCCCACCCGCACGAGTACGCGCTCATCTACGGCTCGCCCGTACCCGGTTACGCCGCGCCGCAGGACACCGTCGTCCCCGCGGCCCGGGTCGGGAACGTCCTGATCGGCTTCGTCCGCGAGGCCCACGACGCCGGCCGCCTCGACCTGCCGCCCCTCGGGGACGAACTGCGGCCCGAGGCCGCCCGGATGGCCGCCGACTTCGCCCAGGACCTGCCGCTCGAAGCCGTCACCGCGCTGGTCGCGGCATGGGCGCAGCTGTTCGGCCTCATCTGCTTCGAGGTGTTCGGCCAGTTCAACCGCGTGGTGGAGGAGCGGGACGCCTTCTTCCGCCACTCCGCGGGCCGGCTCGCCCACTCCGTGGGCCTCCGCCCGGCGGACTGACGCGCCCCCGCGACACGGGGTGGCTCCCTCCCGTGTGGCGCTCTCCCGATGAGGGGGCGCACCCGTGCGCGTCGAGGCGGGGCGGGAACACGCTCACCTTCGGGTGACGGTGCGCGGGTCGGGAGCGGCGCGGCACCAGGGTGACCGCCATGATCACCACCGCCCTCCGGCGGCCCTGCGCCGCCCTCGCCCTCGCCCTCGCGGCCGCCCTGGTCCCGCCGGCCGCCGCCGCGGAGCAGGCGCCCACGGCCCCCACCACCCGCTCCGCCCCGGTCTCCGCCACCTCCGCGGCCGCCGCTCGGGCGGCCGCGGCGACGTTCGGGTCCCGCGCCGCCGCGCCCGCGCTCGCCGCGGCACCCGCCAACTCCTGCCCGCGCGTCGCGGACCACCTCTACCCCGCCCTCGACAAGCGCGTCGACCTCGACCGCATCACGCCCTCGCCGTCCTGGCGCATCAACTGCAAGCAGCTCTACCGCTCGGACAGCCGCCCGCCGGAGACGGTCTTCGCGCAGGGCTTCGCCCCGAAGGACGTACTCACCGGCCAGTACGACATCGAGCAGTACGTCCTGGTCAACCAGCCCTCCCCGTACGTCTCCACGACGTACGACCACGACCTCTACAAGACCTGGTGGAAGAGCGGTTGGAACTACTACGTCGACGCCCCGGGCGGCGTCGACGTCAACCTGACCATCGGTGACACGCACAAGTGGGCGTCCCAGGTCGAGGTCGCCTTCCCCGGCGGCATCGAGCGCCGCTTCATCGTCGGCGTCTGCCCCGTCGACAAGGAGAAGAAGATCGAGATCATGAACCAGTGCCAGGACAACCCGTACTACGAGCCCTGGCGCAACACCTACCCGGGGTAGTCGCCCTCCGGTCCGTCAGGTCCCGTCCGGACGGCGGCCGAAGCGCCACAGGACGTGCGTGACCCGCAGGACGAAGACGGCGACCGCCAGCCCGCAGGCGGCGGCGGTCAGACCGCGCTCCACCACGTGCGGCAGGGCGAAAGCCAGTGCGGGCCCCGCCACCGCCCCGAAGACCAGGGCGGCGGCGAGGCCCGCGCTGAGGAACGCGTAGCCGATCTCCACCGTGACCGCGTCGCGGTCCGCCTGCGTGCGCCGGACCTGTATCGCCTTGCGTGACCTCGGTGCCATACCGGCAGTCTCACAAGCCGCCCCGCGCCGCGCCAACACCGGGCGCCCCGCGCGTGTCTTCCGGAGGGTACGGCCGCCCCGCGGTCAGATACGCGCCTGCTCCGACCACAGCCGCGCCAGTTCCAGATCGCCCGAGACGGCGGGGCCCGCCAGCGGGCGACGGTTCCAGAGCGCCTCGTACAGCCACTGCGCGGGGGCGCTCACCTCGCAGTCCGCCGGACCCTCGTCCGTACGCACCACCACCAGCGGCTCCCGCGAGACGCGGGCCGTCCACACCGCGCCGGTGTCCGTGGCCCGCACCCGCATCACCCGCTCCGCGTCGCGGTCCGTCCGCACGGTGGTCCGCGGCCGGAGGAGGAACCCGCGCAGGAGCTCGTCCACCCCGTCCTCGGCGAACTCCGGCGCCACCGCCGAGAACCCGCCGCCCAGCGCCGACTCCGCGTCCACCCGGTGCACGGTCGTCTCGTGCGCCTGGCGCCGCGCCCAGAACGTCCGCGGCGAGGTCACGCCGGGCAGGAAGGTGAAGCACTCCAGGTCCGCCGGAGCCGCCTCCAGCGTCTCCACCAGCGCCGCATGCCCCTCGCGGAACCACGCCAGCAGCTCCGCCCCGACCAGCTCCGGGCCCGCGCCCAGCGGGACCCCCTCCCGCAGCGGCTCCCCGACCACCCGCGCGGCCCACCGGTGGACCGCGCCCGTGTGCCGCAACAGGTCGGTGACACGCCAGCCGGGACAGGTGGGCACCGGGGCGTCGAGGCCCGCCCGCTCGGCCGTGTCCGCGAGCGAACGACCCTGCTCGTCAAGCGTCTTGAGGTAGTCCATGGTCTCCATGGGGCGAGTGTGCCATCCGGCGCCGGGGCGGCGCCCCGCCGCCGTCAGCCGTCCTGGAGCCCCGTCATCCGCAGCGTGAGGTTGATCCGACCCGACGCCAGCCCCGTCACCTCCGGATCGCCCGTCCCCGGAAGCACCTTCACCACCCCGTGGTACGCGAACCGCGAGGGCCCCCCGAAGACGAACAGGTCCCCGGACTCCAGCTCCACGTCCGTGTAGGGCCGGCCCCGGTCCTCCGGGTTCCCGAAGCGGAACACGCACGTGTCGCCGATGCTCAGCGACACCACCGGCGCACCCGACCGCTCGTCCTTGTCCTGGTGCATCCCCATGCGCGCGTCGCCGTCGTAGAAGTTGACCAGCGCGGTGTCCGGCTCGTACCCGTCGCCGGCCGCCGGGTCCCCGTACGCCTCCCGCAGCGCCTCCCGCCCCAGCTCCGCCAGCCAGTCGGGGAAGGGCGCCACCCGCGCGCCGTTCACGTCGTCCGCCGTGCGCGAGTACCGGTACGGCAGCCAGTGCCAGCCCAGGCACACCGTCTGCGCGGACATCACCCCGCCCCCGGGCAGCCGCGTGTGCCGGATCGGCACCGGCCCGCGCGCCCACTCCCGGCAGGCCGCCACCAGCTCCCGCTGCCGCTCGCCCGGCAGCCAGCCCGGCACGTGCACCGCACCCGCCGCGAGCACCGGCCGCGGTCTCGGGAACAGCCCGGTCATTGCATCCACCTCCCACCCCCGACGGTAGGGGGCGTACTGCTCCGACCGTAGTACGGGCCACCGACAGCAGGAGCGGATACGGGCCACACCGTGGATCATGCGAGGATCGGCTTCATGAACGGCGAAGCGGCCCCGAGGCGAGCAGCGGACCTGTCCACGCGCACCAAGCTCGAGAGGGGGCGCGGGGCACTGGGTCCGGCCCTTGAACTCGTCCACACCGGACGCGCCCCCACCCGTGCCGTGCTCACGGCCGAGCTCGGGGTCACCCGCGCCACGGCCGGCGCCGTGGCCGCCGAGCTGGAGGCCCTCGGCCTGATCCGCGTCGACTCCCGCCCCGGTGTCGCCGGCGGCTCCCAGGGCCGGCCCTCGCACCGGCTCGCGGTCGACGAGAACGGCCCCGTCGCCCTCGCCGCGCAGGTCCACCCCGACGGCTTCCGCGCCGCCCTGGTCGGCCTCGGCGGCCGGATCGTCGACACCACGCCCGGGTGCGTGACCGTCTCCGCCGACCCGGCGCAGGTGCTCGGCGAGGTGGTCGACGCCGGCGCGGCCCTGCTCGCCAAGAGCGGCCGCCGCTGCGTGGGCGCCGGCCTGGCCGTCCCGTCCGCCGTCGCCGAGCCCGACGGCACGGCCCTCAACCCGCTGCACCTCGCCTGGCCGGCCGGCGCCCCGGTACGCGAGATCTTCACCGAACGCGTCCGCGCCGCCGGCATCGACGGACCCGCCTTCACCGGCAACGACGTGAACCTGGCCGCCCTCGCCGAGCACCGCCACGGCGCCGGCCGCAGCGCCCAGCACCTCCTGTGCGTGGCCACCGGCCACCGCGGCGTCGGCGGCGCGCTCGTACTCGACGGCCGCCTGCACTCCGGAAGTTCCGGACTCGCCCTGGAGGTCGGCCACCTGACCGTCAACCCCGACGGCCGGGCCTGCCACTGCGGCGGCCGCGGCTGCCTCGACGTGGAGGCCGATCCGCTCGCGTTCCTCCAGGCCGCGGGCCGCACCCCCGGCCCCGAGGTCTCGCTGCTGGACCAGGCCCGCGACCTGCTGCGCGCGGAGCCCGCCGACCCGGCCGTGCGGCACGCGACCGAGGAGCTCGTGGACCGCCTCGGCCTCGGCCTGGCGGGGCTGGTCAACATCCTCAACCCCGACCGGATCATCCTCGGCGGCCTGCACCGCGAGCTGCTGAACGCCGCCCCCGAGCGGCTGCGGGCGGTGGTCGCCGACCGCAGCCTGTGGGGGCGCAGCGGGGGCGTACCGATCCTGCCCTGCACCCTCGACCACAACAGCCTGGTCGGCGCCGCAGAGCTGGCCTGGCAGCCGGTCCTCGACGACCCGCTCCTGCTGGGCCAGGGAGCGGTGGCGGCCGGCCACTGACCGGCGGTACGCCGGTCAGCCCTCGGCCGGGACCGCGTCCTCGGCCCGCAGGGTCAGCGGAACGTTGCCCTTGACGGCCTGGGAGTACGGGCAGACCGCGTCCGCCCGGTGCAGCAGGGGCAGCAGGTCCTCGCCCCGCCAGCCAGGCAGCGAGACCGTCATGGTGACCGCGAGCCCGTACCCGGCGGCGGTGTCGGTCGTCCCGAGCTCCACCTGGCAGGCGACCCGCGCGGCGGCGGCGTCGACACCGAACTCGCCGGCCACCTCGGCCAGGGCGGACGTGAAGCACGCGGCGAACCCGGCGGCGAAGAGCTGCTCGGGATTCGTCGACTCCGGCGCCTTCTTGCGCGGGGGCGCCAGCCGCAGGTCGAGCCGGCCGTCGTCCGTGACGACCGTCCCGGTCCGGCCGCCGCTCGCGTGGGCGGTGGTGCTGTACAGGGTGCGGGTGAGGGGCACGACCACGATGGGGTCCTCTGCTCGACGGGGACCGCCGCCCGCACGGGACGACGGGGACGCTGCACGGCGCAGGTCACTGTCGCGTCGTCGTGCGTGACCGGGTACGGCGCATCTCGTCCGGGGTCCTCTGAGCAGACCGCCGCCCACCGTAGGCAGCACCCCCGGCCGCCGCAACCGCCGCCGCGGGTGACGCTCCTCACCCGGAGGCCCGGCCGTCCCCACGCCGCCGCCGTAGCCCGCACCCCACCTCGGCCCGCCGGATCCTCGGCGGTGCCGCGGGTCCCGCGGCGCGTGGGCCCGCCGCCCCGGTCACCGCATCCTCGGCGGTGCCTGGCGGGTCCCGTGGTGTGTGGGGGAGGTGCTTGAGGCGTCGTGGCAGGCTGGTCCGGAGGCAGGCCCGGGCCGGAGGTGGCCGAAGGCCAGGGCGAAGCCCCGAAGCCTCCGGGGTGGGCCTGCCGCAGGGCCTGCAGGCCATACCGGCTCAAGCGCCGAGGGGACCCACACACCACGGGACCCACCCCGAAGCGCGGGGACCACCCCAGCCACCCACGCACGCACCCACACGCACCCACGCACCCGCCGGCCCGACCCACCACCCACCCACCCACACCCACCCACCACCCCGCCCCCTCCTCCCCCCCCACCCGCAAAACCCCTCGGCTCTCCCACTCGCCCAGTGGCATGCTGGCCACGTGAACGGACCGGAGATCGCCCTGACCCTCGCCCCCGAGCTGTACCTCTTCGCGGCGCCCGACCGCCGCGCCGCCCGGGCGCGCACGGTCACCGACGGCTCGTCCAGCCTGGGCCACGTCGTCGAATCGGCCGGCGTCCCGCTCACCGAGGTCGGCCGACTCCTCGTCGACGGCCACGAGGTCCCCGCCTCCCACGTCCCGCGCGCCGGCGAGTCCGTCGAGGTCGAAGGCGTCGTACGCCCCCAGCGCGTGCCCGGTGCCCCGCTCCGCTTCCTCCTCGACGTCCATCTCGGCACGCTGGCCCGCCGGCTGCGCCTGCTCGGCGTCGACGCGGCGTACGAGAACGAGGACATCGGCGACCCGGCCCTCGCCACCCGCTCCGCCGCCGAGCGCCGCGTCCTGCTCTCACGCGACCGCGGGCTGCTGCGCCGCCGCGAGATCTGGGCGGGCGCGTACATCTACAGCGACCGGCCGGACGAGCAACTGCGCGACGTCCTCGGCCGCTTCGCGCCCCGGCTCGCGCCCTGGACCCGCTGCACGGCCTGCAACGGCACGCTGCGGCCCGCCGCGAAGGACGCCGTCGTCGACCGCGTCGAACACGGCACGCAGCGGACGTACGACGTCTTCGCCCAGTGCGCCGACTGCGAGCGCGTCTACTGGCGCGGCGCGCACCACGCGAGCCTGGAGCGGATCGTCACCGACGCCCTGGACGAGTTCGGCAACGCGGCCTGAACGTACGGCCCGCACACCACGCACTCACCTCATCGAGGCCACGGAGCCCACCCACCACACCCCACCGCATCCCAACCCAACCGAACCCAACCCAACCCAACCCACGCGCCTCAGAAGGCGTACGTGTCCCCGGTGTCCAGCGCCAGCACCGCGTGCTCGTTGTTCTCCAGCTCCGTGTCCGTCGCCCCGCCGTTCCACCAGGTGTCGATCCGCACGACGGCCTCGGCCGGCCGCTCCTTCAGCAGGAGCACCAGACCGATGTGCCGGCCGCTGCCCTGCACCGGCAGCGAGCCCGTCTCGCAGACCACCACCCGCGCCTCGACCCGGGCGCACCCTTCCGCCAGGCGCTGCCGCTCCGCCAGGTCCACCGACAGGCGCAGCCGCACCGTCGCGTTCGGGAGCGCCGCCGGTCCGTGGTTCTCGGGCACCAGCCAGATGCCCAGCCGGCCCGCGGCCAGCGACACCTGCCCGTGGTACGCCACGTCCGCCTCGGGCATCACCGGCTCGCCGCCGCCGCTGCCCGCACGCGGGGTCGCGACGGCCGTACCGGCCGAGCACACCCCCGCCACGACCGCGGACAACGCCGCGGCCACCACCACACCTCGCGCGGCACGCCCTACCGACCCGGCACGCGCGGTACGCCCAGTACGCATGCCCCGCACGATAAGCAAGCCGAAGATCCACTCATCGGATTACCACTCTTTCGTGGACGCGCCGCTCCCCCACCCGCCACGACCACACCCACCGCACCCACCGCACCCACGACAACCCACCCACCCCTGCCCACCCAAAACCCACCCACCACCCACGCACCCATCCACCCACCACAGCCGCCCCACCGCCGATGGCAAGCTGGCGCCCATGCTGATCGCCCGCTCCGCCGCCCTCTTCCTCCTCGCCGCCGTCCTCGAGATCGGCGGCGCCTGGCTCGTCTGGCAAGGCGTGCGCGAGCACAAGGGCTGGCTCTGGATCGGCTCCGGCGTCGTCGCCCTCGGCCTCTACGGCTTCGTCGCCACCCTCCAGCCCGCCGGCGACTTCGGCCGCGTCCTCGCCGCCTACGGCGGCGTCTTCGTCGCCGGCTCGCTCGCCTGGGGCGCAGTGGCCGACGGCTACCGCCCCGACCGCTGGGACGTCACGGGCGCCCTGGTCTGCCTGGCCGGCATGGCAGTGATCATGTACGCACCACGCGGCCGCTGAAACCCCCACCCGCACCACACCCGCGGCACCGGCACCCGCACCCGCACCGAGCCGCCCCACACCCACCCACCCAGCCAGCCCACCCCGCCCACCCGCCCCCGCCTATGCTGGCGGCACACGGACCTTCGACCACGTGACCGAGCGAACCCGCGAACCCGCGAGCCCGCGAACCCGCGGACGCGCGGACGCGCGAACCGCGAACCGCGAACCCACGTGACCGAGCGCAGCACGCGAAGCACCCACCGAGGAGTACGCATGACCACCCGCACGGCCGTCGTCACCGGAGCCAGCAGCGGAATCGGCGCCGCCACCGCCCGGCAGCTCGCCGCCGCCGGGTACCACGTCGTCCTCACCGCCCGGCGCAAGGACCGCATCGAGGCCCTCGCCGCCGAGCTCACCGCCGCCGGGCAGCAGGCCACCGCCCACGCCCTCGACGTCACCGACCGCGCCGCCGTCGACGCCTTCGCGGCCTCCCTCGACCGGTACCCCTCCGTCGACGTACTCGTCAACAACGCCGGCGGCGCCCTCGGCGCCGACCCCGTCGCCACCGGCGACCCCGCCGACTGGCGCACGATGTACGAGGTCAACGTCATCGGCACGCTGCACGTGACCCAGGCCCTGCTGCCCGCCCTGGTCGCCTCCGGCGACGGCACGGTGGTCGTGCTGTCCTCCACCGCCGGCCACGCCACCTACGAGGGCGGCGCCGGCTACGTGGCCGCGAAGAACGGCGCCCGCGTCCTGGCCGAGACCCTGCGCCTGGAGATCGTCGGCCAGCCCGTCCGCGTCATCGAGGTCGCCCCCGGCATGGTCCGGACCGAGGAGTTCGCCACCACCCGCTTCCGCGGCGACGCCGAGAAGGCCGCCAAGGTGTACGCGGGAGTGGCGGAGCCCCTGAGCGCCGACGACGTCGCCGACACGATCACCTGGGCCGTCACCCGCCCCTCCCACGTCAACATCGACCTCCTGGTGGTCCGCCCCCGCGCCCAGGCCTCGAACACGAAGGTCCACCGCGAGCTCTGACCGCCACAGGCGTCAGCGCCGCGCACCCCACGGGCAACGGCCCCACAGGGCGGACCCCCGAGGCTCAGGAGGTCAGCGCCCCGGAGGCTCGCGCAGGCAGCGCCCCGGAGGACAGCACCCCAGAAGACCTCAGGTACGGCATGAGGGCCGCGGGCTTCAGCCCCGCGGCCCTCGCCGCGTCCAGCGCCCGCCGCAGGTCCGCCCCGAGCCCGGGCGTGAAGTGCAGCAGCACGATGTCACCGGACCGCAGCGCCGGCGTCGCGGGCGGGGTGTCCCCCCAGGTCGTGAAGTCGTACGTCCACGTCACCAGGGCCTTCGCCCCGCACGCCTTCGCCGCCAGCCGCACGGCGTCGTCGTACGCCCCGTACGGCGGCCGCACCAGCTTCGGCGACCGCCCGAAGGCCGCCGCCACCCGCTCCTCCGCCCCGCACAGCTCGGCGTCCTTCCCGGCCGCGTCCAGGGCCGTCAGGTCCGGGTGGTTCACGGTGTGGTTCTCCACCCGCACCCGCCCCTCGTCCACCAGGCCCGTGAAGTAGCCGGCGTCGTACGAGAAGGCCCCCGGCAACAGGAACAGCGATGCCGGCACCCGCCCCTCGACCAGCGTCCGCGCCACCTCCGGATCGTGGTACCAGCCGTCGTCGATCGTGATGAACACGACCTTGTCCGAGGTCGGCACGTGCGACACCACCGGCGGCAGCCCGGCCGGCCGCGCACCGGCCGACCCGACCGACCCGAGGCTCAACCCCACCACCGCGAGCAGACCCACGACAACCCGAGATCTCCACATGCCGCACACCTTGGTCTAGACCATCGGGTGCGGTCAATACCCTTACACCAAAGGAAAGTTGCAGCCCCCAGCCCTGCCTCTGCCAGCCCTGCCTCACCGAACCCCAACCCCACCCCACCGGCCT
This sequence comes from Streptomyces sp. NPDC093225, assembly GCF_044753805.1. Classification (NCBI taxonomy): domain Bacteria; kingdom Bacillati; phylum Actinomycetota; class Actinomycetes; order Kitasatosporales; family Streptomycetaceae; genus Streptomyces; species Streptomyces sp. NPDC093225. Next base: position 39,811 of record NZ_JBIVNX010000030.1, on the reverse strand, counting down.
CCGCACGGACCTACTCGTGAGCTCACGACGGCTCGCAACCCTTCGGCACGACCCGCGAGGCCGCCTTCTCCTTCAGCTGAGGATCGCCCGCCAGCTTCCGGGGCAGGATCGTCGTCACGTCGATCACAGCCGACATGAGTTGGCCCTTCTCCACTTCGGCGCCCTCCAGGTCGGCGTATCGCAAGTTCGCGCACCACAGATTCGCGCCGCTCAGCTGCGCGCCGGCCAGCTCCGCACTTCCCAGATTCGCGGAGGTCAGATTCGCCCTGGTCAGGAAGGCGCTGGACAGGTCGGCACCACCCAGGCGCGCGCCGGAAAGATCAGCGTCGCGCAGCACCACGCCAGCCAGGTGAGCGCCGGACAGGTTCGCTCGGCGCAGGCTCGCCTCCTTCAGAAGGAAGTGTTCGAGGTGGATGCCGGGCAGGTCGGCGAACCCGTCCCCCTCTTCCCTGTTGTTCTTGTCCGTGAGAATGGCGAGTGCCGCGTCGAAGTCGCGGCCGGGCAATGTGAAGTGGACCGGGTCCAGCTTCTTGTTGTGGGTGCGGAGGAACGCGGAGAGGATCTGCATGACGGTGGGCTGGTCGCGCCGGGAGTCGTGCATGATGCGACTCAGGCCGTAGATTCCGCCCATCCGCACTTCTTCGGAACGGTTGTCGAGGAGTTGGACGGCGGCCATGTACCGGTCGGTGAGCTGTCCTTCTCGGGCGATGGCCTGCTCGGTGCTCACCTGCGTGATCGATTTCCAGGTGAAGCCGACGAGAACGAAAGCACTCAAGGACGCCAGCAGGGCGACCGTCTTCTCGACTCGCTTCCACACCTGCTGACGGGATCCGTAGCCGGAGCCGTAACCGGGCCCCGTGGCGCCCGGTGCCCGCGTCCTCCGCCGCCCGATCTGCCGCAGCCGGCCGGCCGGTGCCGCCCTCCGGGGTCCCCTGGTCACGCCCACACCGCCACCGCCACCGCAATCGGCAGCGGACGCCGACGACCTCGCACCGGGCCACTCGCGACCAAGGGGCCGATCGGGACCATCAGACCTCTCTCGCCCGCGCCCGCCGCGCCAGCAGCTTCCCCAGCTCCCACAGCCCCAACAGCACCACCGCGGCCAACAGCGCCCACCCGAACTGCCGCGCGTCGATCTCGGTCGTCCCGAGGAGGCGCCGGAAGCCGTCCATCTGGGTCACCAGCACCGCGAGCACGAACTGGGCCAGCGCCACCCAGTTCATCTGCCGGCTGTCGAAGGTGGACGGCGTCAGCACCGAGTCCGTCTCGCTGCGGCACTCGAACGCCGCCACGATCAGGCACAGGGCGAAGGCGGTGAACGCGATCGACTGGCCCGTCCCCGTGCTGTCGTAGCGGGCTTCACCGAGCTTGATCAGTCCGAGCAGCATGACGGTGATCGCCAGCCCCGCCAGCCCGACCGTCACCAACACGGGCCGGGTGAGCACCGACTCCCCGCGCGGCCGCGGCCTGCGCCGCATCAGCCCGGGGCTCTCCTGGTCGAAGCCGAGCGCGAACCCGAACGAGGCGTTGACGACGAAGTGGATCCACAGCACCTGCGGCGGGGTGAAGGGCTCACCGGCGGCGATGTTGAAGACGGTGGCACCGAGGAAGGTCAGGACGAACGTGACCAGCAGCAGGAGCACGAACCGGATGTACTTGGTGAGGTTGTCGTAGATCCTCCGGCCCTGCTCGACGGCGTAGACGATGGTGGCGAACTTGTCGTCGGAGAGGATCATGCGTCCGGCGTTCTTCGCCACGTCCGTGCCGCTGCCCATGGCGATGCCGATGTCGGCGGCCTTGATGGCGGGGGCGTCGTTCACGCCGTCCCCGGTCATCGCCACGACATCGCCCTTCTTCTTGAGCGTGTCCGCGAGCAGCACCTTGTGCTCCGGCGCGACGCGCCCCACCACACCGATGCCGTCGATGCGGGCGAGCTGCTCCTCCTCGCTCATCGCGGCGAAGTCGGCCCCGAGGATCGCCTCGCCGGGGATGCCGAGCTGCCGCGCGATCGCCGCGCCGGTGGTGACGTCGTCACCCGTCACCATGCGGACCCGGATGTGCCCCGCCTGCGCCCCGGCCACGGCGGTCTTCGCGTCCTCCCGCGGCGGGTCGACCATGCCGACGAGACTGGTCATCCGCAGCTCGGTCACGTACCCGAGCAGGTCGCCCTCGGGATCGAAGTCCGCCGGGTCCAGATCCCGGCTGGCCGCGGCCATCACCCGGCGGCCCTCGCTGCCCATCCGCTCGGTCTGCGCCTCGGCGCGCGCGGACAGTTCGGCGTCCCACGGGATGGTCTCGCCCGCCGCGAGCGCGGTGGCGGCCCGCGCCACCACCGCCGGCACCGCGCCCTTGACGAAACACCGGACGACCTGCCGGCCGGAGGAGGCGTCGACCGCCGAGTGGAAGGTGGCCATCAGCTTGTAGTTCGGGTCGAAGGGCAGCGTGGCGAGCCGGGGGAGGCCCTCCCTGGTGGTGTCGATGTCCAGCCCGGCCTTGTGCGCGAGCACCAGCAGCGCGCCCTCGGTGGGATCGCCCACCACCTTGCCGTCGACCAGCTTCGCGTCGCTGGCCACCACGTACGGCAGGATCGCGTCCTCGATGCCGGCGGAGGAGCCCGCGGCGTGGTGGACCTTCCCCTCGAGCCCGTAGCCCGTGCCCGAGACGGTGTACCGGTCGGTGGGACTGACGACTTCGACGGCGGTCATCTGGTTCATCGTCAGGGTGCCGGTCTTGTCCGAGTTGATCGCCGACGTGAACGCCAGCGTCTCGACCGACGGCAACTCCTTGACGATGGCGTTCCGCTTCGCCAGGTTGAGGCTGCCCACGGACAGGATCGCCTGGGTCACCGTCGGCAGGGCCTCGGGGATCGCGGCGATCGCCAGCGACACCGCGCTGACGAACAGCACGTCCCACGCCTGGTCGCGCTGCCGCCCCAGGACGAACATCACGATCATGGTCAGGCCGGCCGCGCCGGTGATCCACAGCGTCAAGGTGTCGAGCTCCCTAGTGAGCGGCGGCACCTCCTTCTCCGTGGCCGCCAGCATCCCGGAGATCTTGCCGACCTCGGTCGCGGCACCGGTCGCGGTCACGACGAGCACACCGCTGCCGTGGGTGACCGGCGTGTTCATGAACGCCATGTTCGTCCGGTCACCGGGCGCCGGCCGGGCTCCCCGCAGCACGTCGACGTCCTTCGAGGCGGGAACGCTCTCACCGGTGAGCGCCGACTCGTCGATCTGCAGGGCGTTGGCCTCGATGATGCGCCCGTCCGCCGCCACCTGGTCCCCGGCGGCGATGAGCACGACGTCACCGACGACGAGCCCCTCGGCGGGGATCTCGGCCTCGGTGCCGTCCCTGCGGACCCGCGCCGTCGCCTTCATCATCGACTGCAGCGCGTTCATCGCGCTCTCGGCCTTGCCCTCCTGGCGCAGGCCCACGACCGCGTTGAGCAGGGTCAGGACGATCAGCAGGATCGCGGTGGTCCACTCCTGGATGAGCAGCGAGACGACCGCCGCGGCCACCAGCACGATCTGCATGTAGCTGCGGTACTGGCGGAGGAACCGCCGCCAGGTCGGCAGCCCCTTCTCCTCGGGCAGCGCGTTCGGGCCGTGCGCGGCCAGGAGCTCCGCGGCCCGTCCTGCGGAGAGGCCGACCGCCGGATCGACGGCGAAGGCCGCCACGACCTCTGCGGGCGTGTGCGCGTACCAGCCGTCGTCCCCCGGGGCCGGGGGACGTTCTCCCACGGAATCCGAACGCACCGTCATCGTCCTGCCTCCGATCCGCGGCCGCGGTTGCGGTAGCGCCCGGGCCGATCACCCCACTCCGAAAGCCCTAGCCCCGCCTTTTCCCGGACCGCCTCTTCCCGGACCGCCCCTTTCCCGACCGACCCTTCTCCGACCGGTCCTCGTACGGATCGGCGGCGGCCCCCTCCGGGGCCTCCCGCTCCAGGTCCCGCTTGGTGGCGAGCAGGTCCTTGCGCGCCGCGTCCCCGACGTCGGGGTACTGCGGATCGATCTCCATCAGGGTGTGCGCGAGGATCGCCGCCGCGCAGATCCGCGCGAACCACTTCCGGTCGGCCGGCACGACGTACCAGGGCGCCCACTTCGTACTCGTGGCCGACAGCATTTCGGAGAAAGCGTGCTGGTAGTCGTCCCAACGGCGCCGCTCCCGGACGTCGGCCGCGGAGAACTTCCAGTTCTTCTCCGGCCGGTCGATCCGCTTCAGGAAACGGGTGCGCTGCTCTTCCTTGGACAGGTTCAGGAAGATCTTCACCACTGAGAAGCCGTTGTCCGTGAGGTACCGCTCCCAGCGGTTGATCTCCCGGTAGCGCCGGTCCCACAGGTCCCGGCCGCCCTCGACCTCCGGCAGCCGCTGCCGGACGAGGTTCTCGGGGTGCACGCGCACGACGAGGACCTCCTCGTAGTGCGAGCGGTTGAAGATGGCGATCTCGCCGCGCGCGGGCAGTCGTTGCGCGTAGCGCCACAGGTAGTCGTGGTCGAGTTCCTCGGCGGAGGGCACCTTGAAGCTGCTGACCCGGACGCCCTGCGGGTTGACGCCGCTCATCACGTGGCGGATCGTCCCGTCCTTGCCGCCGGCGTCGAGCGCCTGGAGGCAGAGCAGCACGCCGTGGCTGTCCTGGGCCGCCAGCCGCTCCTGGTACTCGGCCAGCAGCGACACCCCGGTCTGCAGCAGCTCGACCCCGTCCCGCTTCTTCAGGCCCGCCTTGTAGCGGGGGTCGAAGTCCCGCCCCAGGCGCACCGTCGACCCCGGTTCCACCCGCAGTGGCTCGATGAAGTCCGCGATGCGTCCGGCTCTCTCGTCCGACATCACCTATCAGCCCCTCGCTGGTCCGGGGGTGAGTACGGGGCGTCCGGGCCGCCGCTCCTCACGGGGACGGCCCGGGGACCGGGACGGTCCCGCCGCGGACGCGACGGGACACCCTCGCGCTCATTGTGGGCTCGCCCGCACAAGATCGCCCGCTCAGGCCGGAGCGGGCGCCCGTCAGCCGTTGACTGCGCCCGTCAGCCCTTGACGCAGATGACCTGCTTCAGCTTCGCCACGACCTCGACCAGGTCCGTCTGCTGGTCGATGACCTGCTCGATCGACTTGTACGCGCCGGGGATCTCGTCGACGACTCCGGAGTCCTTGCGGCACTCCACGCCCCGCGTCTGCGCCTCCAGGTCATGGGTCGAGAACCGCTTCTTCGCCGCGTTCCGGCTCATCTTGCGGCCCGCGCCGTGCGAGGCGGAGTTGAACGACGCCTCGTTCCCGAGACCCCGCACGATGTACGAGCCGGTGCCCATCGACCCGGGGATGATCCCGTAGTCGCCGCTGCCGGCGCGGATCGCGCCCTTGCGGGTGACCAGGAGGTCCATTCCGTCGTACCGCTCCTCCGCCACGTAGTTGTGGTGGCAGCTGATCTCCTGGTCGAAGCTGACCTTTGCCTTACGGAACTCGCGACGGACGACCTCTTTGAAGAGGCTCATCATGATCGCGCGGTTGTACTTCGCGTACTCCTGCGCCCAGAAAAGGTCGTTGCGGTACGCCGCCATCTGCGGCGTCTGCGCGATGAACACGGCCAGGTCGCGGTCGACGAGGTTCTGGTTGTGCGGGAGGGACCGCGCCACGCCGATGTGGTGGTCCGCCAGCTCCTTGCCGATGTTCCGGGAACCGGAGTGCAGCATGAGCCAGACCGAACCTGACTCATCGAGACAGAATTCGATGAAATGATTACCAGATCCGAGCGTTCCGATCTGCTTTCTGGCTCGCTCGTGACGGAATTTGACCGCATCGGCGATGTAGTCAAAGCCCTCCCACAGCGAGGCCCAGCTCCCGGTGGGGAACCCGTACAGCCGCCCCGGGTCCACCGGGTCGCGGTGCATGCCCGCGCCGACCGGGATGGCCTGTTCGATCTTGGAGCGCAGGCGCGAGAGGTCGCCCGGGAGGTCGTTCGCCGTCAGGGACGTACGGACGGCGGACATGCCGCAGCCGATGTCCACGCCGACCGCCGCCGGGCAGACGGCGTCCTTCATGGCGATGACGGAGCCGACGGTCGCGCCCTTGCCGAAGTGGACGTCCGGCATGACGGCCAGGCCCTTGATCCAGGGGAGGGTCGCGACGTTGCGGAGCTGCTGCATCGCGACGTCCTCCACCGTGGCGGGATCCGTCCACATGCGGATGGGGACCTGCGCCCCCGGCACCTCTACATACGACATACCGTGCTCATTCCCCCGGAATTGATCAGAAGTCTGGAAAACGCAAAAACCTCGCTCTTGGGCCCGAAAGAGACATCGGACCAGCGTCGGCGCGTGTGCGTGCGATAGACATTGTGTCCAGCCGCCTCCGGAGGGCGGCAACCGCTTTTCCGCCCGAAGGGAGCCCCGCGAGTGCCTCGCGAGACGCAGCGCGACCGGCGACGACGGAAGGCCGTGCTGCCCGGCCTCGCGGTGCTCGCGGCCCTGGCCGCCGGGTGCAGCGCGGGCACGGGCGCCGACGGCGCCGGGTCCGATCCGAAGCCCGGCGAGACCCCCGTCACGCAGGCCGCGCCCGGCAAGTACAGCGTGCTGCCCGAGCCCTGCTCGTCCGTCGGGTCGCGCCGGCTGAAGTCGATGCTGCCGAGCGTGTCGTCCCTCACCTCGGAGCAGCGCGAGCAGCTGTACGCGGGCACGGCGGACGTCTCGTACGACGGCGACCGCCGCGTCGGCTGCCGCTGGAAGGCGGAGGCCGAGGACGCGACGCGGCTGCTGTCCGTGGGGTACGAGCGGGTGGTCGCCTACGACCCGGCGACGAGCGACGACGACAAGGCGCAGGAGGTGTACGTGCGCCAGCTGGAGGCCGCGCACCTGACCCTGCCGCCCCCGACCACCTCGGCCACCGCCTCCGCCCCCACCCCTTCCACCACTACGACGGCGAAGGCGTCCGGCGCCCCCGGCGCGGCCGGTACGCCCGCCACGTCGGCCGGCACGGCCTCCGGCAAGCCCCCCGTCACCCACCAGGCCGCGAGCACCGGCCCGGGGTCACCGGGCGGGCCGGGCAAGCCGGGTGCGGGCTCGGCAGCCGCACCGGGCAAGGGCTCCCCGAGCGGCACGCCGTCGGCCGGCGCCGGCACGGGCCCCGGCACCGGTGAGGACGAGGGCAGCGGCGACGGCGACGAGTTCCTGGGCTCGCGCGTGCTGGAGGACCTCGGCGACGAGGCGTTCCTGGAGGACCGGCTCAACCCGGCCGGTCCGACGTCCCAGGCACGGACCGTCCGCATCGTCTTCCGCTCGTCCAACGTGATCGTGACGCTCGAGTACGCGGTCCAGCCGATCCTGCCCGGCGCGGTCCCGGACGCGAAGCAGACCCAGCAGCGGGCGCTCCAGCTGGCCTCGCAGCTCGCCGACGAGCTGACCGACTGACCGACCGACCGACTGACCGACCTACTGACCGACCGGCCTGCAACCGCCCGCGGTTGCAGGGGCGTGACCTCACGCACACGCGTCCGTGGCCCGCTCGGGCTACCGTTGCCGGGTCCCCGCAGACCACTGAGTGAAGGAACCATGCACCGATCAGCCTCGCGCCTCACCCGCCTCATCGCCTGTGCAGCCGTCCCGGTGATCCTGGCCGTCTCCGGCTGCTCCTCGGACTCCGACTCGGGTACGGGCTCCGGCGCTGACGGCGGCAGCAAGTCCGACGGGGGCTCCGCCTCGGCCCCCACCGCCAAGCCGACGCCCACCCTGGAGAAGGTGGCGTTCGCCAAGCTGCCCGAGCCGTGCAAGACGCTCGCCACGAAGACGATCGGCGCGCTCGTGCCCGAGGCGAAGGACGCGGACGGTACGGCCGCCAAGTCCAACGACCTCTCCAGCCGTGCCACCTGCTCCTGGAACGGCCTCGACGAGGACGGCCTGAAGGGTTCCTCGTACCGCTGGCTGGCGGTGTCGATGGCCCGCTACGACTCGCACGAGTCCCTGGGCGGCGGCAACAAGCGCGCCGCCGAGCAGTACGCGAAGCAGGTCGAGGCGGCGAAGACCGCCGAGGGCGCGACGGGCGTGCAGACGCAGCCGGCCTCGGGCATCGGCGACGAGGCGACGACCGTGGTGTCGAAGGCGAAGAAGCAGGTCGACTTCTTCAACCAGACCGTCGTGGTGCGCACCCAGAACGTCGTGATCACGCTGGACTACAACGGCGCGTCCTACGAGGGCCAGAAGGCGCCCGACACGGCGAAGCTCCTCCAGGACGCCGTCGCGGCGGCCAAGGAGGCCGTGGCCTCGGTGGCCGGGGCCAACAAGCAGTGACCTGTCGGTAGTCGTCCGTAAGCAGCTGTGTTCCTTGTGGGGCCTGGCGGTGTGACGTACGGCGGGCATGTGCCAGGCTGTGCCCGCCAGGCTCGAAGGTGGGGAGGGGATCGCGGGTGGCCGCGATGCAGCTGACACGGACGCACCGGATACTCATCGGTGTCGTCATCGCCGGTGCCGTGGTGATCGCGGGCATCGGTTTCGCGGGCTCGTACGCCGCGGTGCGCGCCCTCGCGATCAAGAAGGGCTTCGGGGACTTCTCCCTCGTCTTCCCCATCGGCATCGACGCGGGCATCTGCGTGCTGCTCGCGCTGGACCTGCTGTTGACGTGGATCCGGATCCCGTTCCCGCTGCTGCGGCAGACGGCGTGGCTGCTGACGGCGGCCACGATCGCGTTCAACGGCGCGGCGGCGTGGCCGGACCCGCTCGGCGTGGGCATGCACGCGGTCATCCCGGTGCTGTTCGTGGTCACGGTGGAGGCGGCCCGGCACGCGGTCGGGCGGATCGCGGACATCACCGCGGACCGGCACATGGAGGGCGTGCGCCTCACGCGCTGGATGCTCTCGCCGTTCCCGACGTTCAAGCTGTGGCGGCGGATGAAGCTGTGGGAGCTGCGCTCGTACGAGCAGGCGGTCGGCATGGAGCAGGACCGGCTGATCTACCAGGCGCGGCTGCAGGCGCGGTACGGGCGGGCCTGGCGCCGGAAGGCGCCGGTGGAGGCGCTCATGCCGCTCCGGCTGGCCCGGATCGGCGTCCCGCTCGCGCAGACCGCGCCGGAGGGCCTGGCCGCGGCGGGCATCGACCCGGTGCTGCTGCCCCCGGCGAAGCCCGCGGTCGCCGCGGGCGAGCCGGCCGCCGCCGTGGCGGGTCCTGCCGTGGCCGCGACCCCGGTCGGCGCCGCGGATGAGGCACGGCCGGCGCTCGAGGCGGGCGCGGCGGCACAGCTGCCCGCGCTGGACCTCGCGCAGCTGGCCCAGCTGGCCCAGCTGGCGGGGCTCCAGGCACTGGCGGCGCAGCAGGCCGAGCAGCCGCAGGACGCACAGTCGGCCCAGCAGCCCCAGGCCGCACAGCAGGGCCGGCCGCAGCAGGCTCGGGCAGCCCAGCCGGCCCCGCAGCCGCAGGACGCACCGCCGGGCCAGCCGGGCCGGCCGCAGGCACCGATCCAGCCGCAGCAGTCGCAGCCGGCCGGCGGCCGCCCGGGCATACCCGCGCAGGGCACCCCCCAGCAGGGCGTGCCCCCGCAGGGCACGCCCCAGCAGCAGGCCGCGCCGCAGCCCCCGACGGGCCCCCAGCAGGCCGCCGCCGGTCCCCTCCGCCAGCCCGCGCCGCAGGGCCGCCCCGTCGCCCCGCAGGGGCCGCAGGCACCGCAAGCGCCGCAGCCCGGTGCCGAGCAGGGCGTCTGGGCCGGACCGCCGTACTCGATCCCGGTCGATCAGCTGGACCCGACGCAGATGCCGGCCGCGCACGACAGCTCGTGGTTCGCCGGCCCGATGGCGCCGCAGGGCGCGTACCAGGGCGGCTACAACCCGCAGTTCGTCGACGGTCTGGAGCCGCACCCGGTCGCGCCCCCGATGGGCCCGGAGGCCGCACCGGAGTCGGCCCCGGTTCCGCTGCCCGCCCCGAGCGGCGCCGAGCCGGACCGGGCCGCACCCGCACCGGAGCAGGCGCCCGCACAGAGCACCCAGAACGCTCAGAACCCCCAGAGCCCCCAGAGCCCCCAGAGCCCCCAGGACGCCCAGAACGTCCAGGGCGTCCTGGACATGGACCTGCCCGCCGAGCCCGGGGACGCCGCCGAGGACTCCGTCCAGGCCGGTGACGCCGAGTTCCAGGAGCTGGCGTACAAGGCGTTCAAGGCGTTCGTGGACGAGTACAACAACTACCCGTCCACCGAGGTCCTGGAGATACACCTCGCGGACATCCACGGGGTGACCCACCCGCGTGCGGCGAGCATGCTGCGCCGGATGCTGCCCTACATGAAGCAGCGCCACCAGACGGAGCTGGAGAACGAGCACATCGCCTGACCCCGAGCCGTACCCGCACCCGCAGACGCGGCGCACGGGCGGAACGACGGAACGGCGACGGAACAGAGACGGAACGGGCGAGGGCCCGCACCCCAAGGGGTGCGGGCCCTCGCCCGTACTCCGTACGCGCGACCGGATCAGGCGGCCAGCAGCTTGCGCACCCGGTCGGCGCCCACCGCCAGCAGCAGCGTGGGCAGGCGCGGGCCGGTCTCGCGGGTGACGAGCAGGCGGTAGAGCAGTGCGAAGAACTGGCGCTGCGCGACCTTCAGCTCGGGCGTCGGCTTGGCCTCCGGGTCGAGCCCGGCCATGACCTTCGGCACGCCGTAGACGAGCGTCGTCAGGCCGTCCAGCGACCAGTGGGTGTCGAGGCCCTCCAGCAGGAGCGCCAGCGAGCGGCGCCCCTCCTCGTCGAGCGAGCCGAGCAGTTCGGCGTCGGGCTCGTCGCGGACCAGGGTGCGCTGGTCGGCCGGGACCTGGGTGGTGATCCAGTTCTCGGCGCGGTCCAGGCGCGGGCGGACCTCGTCGAGGGAGGCCAGCGGGTTCGCCGGGTCCAGGTCGGACAGGATCCGCAGCGTCTGCTCGTCGTGGCCGGCGGTGATGTCGACGACGGACGCGAGGGTCCGGTACGGCATCGGGCGCGGGGTGCGCGGCAGCTCGTGGGAGGCGACGCGCACGGCACGGGAGTGGGCGGCGGCGTCGGCGGGCAGCACGGAGCCGTCGGCGACCTTGGCCTCCAGCTTGTCCCACTCGTCGTAGAGCCGCTGGATCTCCTGGTCGAAGGCGATCTTGAAGGACTGGTTCGGGCGGCGGCGGGCGTAGAGCCAGCGCAGGAGCTGCGGCTCCATGATCTTCAGGGCGTCGGCCGCGGTCGGGACGCCGCCCTTCGAGGACGACATCTTGGCCATGCCGCTGATGCCCACGAACGCGTACATCGGGCCGATGGGCTGCTGCCCGTCGAAGATGTGCACGATCTGGCCGCCGACCTGGAACGAGGAGCCCGGCGAGGAGTGGTCCACGCCCGAGGGCTCGAACACGACGCCCTCGAAGGCCCAGCGCATCGGCCAGTCGACCTTCCAGACCAGCTTGCCGCGGTTGAACTCGGTCAGCTTGACCGTCTCGGTGAACTCGTCCTCCGTGCAGACGTACGTCAGCTCGGTGGTCTCGTCGTTGTAGGAGACGACCTTGGTGAAGTCCTTGTTGCAGGCGCCGCAGTAGGGCTTGTACGGGAAGTACTCCGCGCCCTCGGCGCTGCCGTCGTCCTCGTTCGCGGCGCCCGAGCCCTCGGCGGCCTCCAGCTCGGCCTCGTCGACCGGCTTCTGGCCCTGCTTCTTCGCGGCCTTGGGCTTGGTGCGGTACTGGGCGAGCACGGCGTCGATGTCGCCGCGGTGCTTCATCGCGTGCAGGACCTGCTCGCGGTAGACGCCGGTCGTGTACTGCTCGGTCTGGCTGATCGGGTCGTACTCGACGCCCAGCTCGGCCAGCGACTCGACCATGGCGGCCTTGAAGTGCTCGGCCCAGTTCGGGTACGCGGAGCCGGCCGGGGCCGGGACCGAGGTCAGCGGGCGCCCGATGTGCTGGGCGTGCGACTCCTCTGTGACGCCGGGGATGCCCGCGGGGACCTTGCGGTAGCGGTCGTAGTCGTCCCACGAGATGAGGTGGCGGACCTCGTACCCGCGGCGGCGGACCTCGTCCGCGACCAGGTGCGGGGTCATGACCTCGCGCAGGTTGCCCAGGTGGATGGGGCCGGAGGGGGACAGACCGGACGCGACGACGATCGGTTTGCCCGGCGCACGGCGCTCCGCCTCGGCGATGACCTCGTCCGCGAAACGGGAGACCCAGTCGGTCTCGGTGCTGCTCTGGGCGCTCTGAGCCACGACACGTCCTTCTATCTCGTACTGCTCGTACTGCTTGGCTGGGAACCATTCTCCCAGACGGAGTCCCCGCCCCCGGGGTTGCTTTATATGCCGCGATGGGGTCGATGCCCCCGTGGGATACTCGTGAGGCCCGGCGTACACGTACGCGCACCCTGCGTGCCGTACGGGCGCCCGGGCGTACGGACGCTCACCCGCACTCTCACAGGAACGGCAGCCCATGGCCTCGGTCCCTTCCCTCGCTTCGATCGTCAACCAGCGCGTCGCGGACGCCCTCGTCTCCGCCCTGCCGGAGGCCGGTGCGGCCGACCCGCTGCTGCGACGAAGCGACCGGGCCGACTTCCAGGCCAACGGCATCCTGGCGCTCGCGAAGAAGGCGAAGGCCAACCCGCGCGAGCTGGCGACCACCGTCGTCGACGGCCTGGACAAGGGCGACGTGCTGGCCGAGGTCGAGGTCTCCGGCCCCGGCTTCCTCAACATCACCGTCTCCGACAAGGCGATCGTCGAGACGCTCGCGGCGCGTGCCGCGGACGCCCGGCTCGGCGTGCCCGTCAACGAGAACGCCGGCACGACGGTGATCGACTACGCGCAGCCGAACGTCGCCAAGGAGATGCACGTCGGCCACCTGCGGTCGGCCGTCATCGGCGCCGCGATGGTGGAGATCCTGCAGTTCACCGGCGAGAACGTGATCCGGCGCCACCACATCGGCGACTGGGGCACGCAGTTCGGCATGCTCATCCAGTACCTGATGGAGCACCCGCACGAGCTGGACCACAAGGACGGCGGCGCCGCGGACGCGACGGTCTCCGACGCCTCGGACGAGGCCGGCGAAGAGGCCATGTCCAACCTGAACCGCCTCTACAAGGCCTCGCGCGCGCTGTTCGACGCCGACGAGGAGTTCAAGACCCGGGCCCGGGCCCGGGTGGTGGACCTCCAGGCGGGCGACTCGGAGACCCTCGCCCTGTGGCAGCGGTTCGTGGACGAGTCGAAGATCTACTTCTACTCGGTCTTCAACAAGCTGGACATGGACATCCAGGACGAGGACATCGTCGGCGAGTCCGGCTACAACGACATGCTGGTGGAGACCTGCCGCCTGCTGGAGGAGTCGGGCGTCGCGGTCCGCTCCAACGGCGCGCTGTGCGTGTTCTTCGACGAGTACAAGGGCGTGGACGGCCAGCCGACCCCGCTGATCGTGCAGAAGTCGGACGGCGGCTTCGGCTACGCGGCCACCGACCTGTCGGCGATCCGCGACCGGGTGGGCAACCTGAAGGCGCACAGCCTGATCTACGTCGTGGACGCCCGGCAGTCCCTGCACTTCAAGATGGTCTTCGAGACCGCCCGCCGGGCCGGCTGGCTGAACGAGGACACCAAGGCCGTGCAGCTCGCCTTCGGCACCGTCCTCGGCGCCGACGGCAAGCCGTTCAAGACCCGTGAGGGCGAGACGGTGCGGCTGGTGGACCTGCTGGACGAGGCCGTGGACCGGGCGACGGCCGTGGTCCGCGAGAAGGCCGAGAAGGTCGGCCTGACCGAGCAGGAGATCGTCGAGAACGGCCAGTACGTCGGCATCGGCGCGGTGAAGTACGCCGACCTGTCGACGTCCGCCGCCCGCGACTACAAGTTCGACCTGGACCAGATGGTCTCGCTGAACGGCGACACGTCCGTGTACCTCCAGTACGCGTACGCCCGGATCCGCTCCATCCTGCGCAAGGCGGGCGACCGCACGCCGGCGGCCCACCCGGAGCTGGAGCTGGCTCCGGCCGAGCGGGCCCTGGGTCTGCACCTGGACGGCTTCGGCGCGCTGATCGCCGAGGCGGCCGAGGAGTACGCCCCGCACAAGGTCGCCGCGTACCTGTACCAGCTGTCCTCGCTGTTCACGACCTTCTACGACCAGTGCCCGGTCATCAAGCCGGAGCCGGCGCTCGTCGTCGCCGAGAACCGCCTGTTCCTGTGCGAGCTCACCGCCCGCACCCTGCACCAGGGCATGGCGCTCCTCGGCATCCGCACCCCCGAGCGCCTCTGACGGCCCGGGGGCCGGAAACCGGTCGCATCGGAGGAGCCCGCGGCACCCGTGCCGCGGGCTCCTCCGCGTTCTGCCGCGGGGCGTCGGGGCGTCGAGGCGTCGAGGGCCGGATGTGACAGAACCCGGTCATTGCGGCCACCGGCGACCCGCCGGAATGATCGACGCATGCGCCCACCCCACAGCGTCGTGATCGTCGCCTTCCCCGGTGTCGAGCTCCTCGACGTCACCGGGCCTGCCGAGGTGTTCTCGGTCGCCACCCGGGTGGCGACCGAGAGCCGCCCGGGCTACCGCGTGCGGATCGCCACGCCGGACGGCGGGCCGGTGGCCACCTCCAGCGGCGTACGGCTGGTGGCCGACCTGGCCCTGGACGACGTGGTGCCCGGCGACGTGGACACCCTGCTGGTGTCCGGCGCCGTCCGGGTGGACGGCGCCGGCGTCGAACCGGTCCTCGACGGAGCCGTCGTCGACTGGCTCCGCCGGTCGGCGGCCGGCCCCGGGCGCGTCGGCTCGATCTGCGCGGGGGCCCACCTGCTGGCCGCGGCCGGCCTGCTGGACGGGCTCCGGGCCACCACCCACTGGCTCACGGCGCCCCGCCTCGCCGCCGACCACCCGCGCGTCGACGTCGACCCGGACCCGATCTTCGTCCGGGCCGGGCGGGTGTGGACCTGCGCGGGCATCACGGCGGGGATGGACATGGCGCTCGCCATGGTCGCCGCCGACCACGGGCCCGAACCCGCTCTCGCCACCGCCCGGATGATGGTCATGTACGTCAAACGGTCGGGCGGGCAGAGCCAGTTCAGCGTCCCCCTCGCAGCCGCACCCGCGACCACCGCCGACGCCACCGCCACTCCCGCCGGCGACCGGATCGACGAGCTGCGCGGCTGGATCGGCGAGCACCTGACCGACGACCTCTCCGCCGACGCCCTGGCCGCCCGGCTGCACCTGAGCGTCCGGCACTTCTCCCGGCTCTTCCGGCGCCGTACGTCCACCACGCCGGCCGCCTACGTCGAGTCGGCCCGCCTGGAGGCGGCCCGCCGGCTCCTCCAGGACGGCGACCACGGCCTGCCGGAGGTCGCGGCCCTCAGCGGCCTCGGTTCGGTGGAGAGCCTGCACCGCTCCTTCCGGCGCCGCCTGGGCACGACCCCCGCCGAGTACCGCCGCCGCTTCCGCTAGCCGGACGCGCCTGGCGGCCCCGCCGCCACCCGCCCCCTCCCCCGGCCGCCCCGGACCGCCGCCCGCGCACGCACCACCGCCGGGCGGACCTCCGCCGTGCCCCCGTACCGCCCGCCCCCGTACCCCCTGCCGGCCGCGCGGCCGGCCCCGACTCCCCTCCGAGGAGCAGCACATGCCCCCGACCAAGGTCGTCCCCATCCCCGTCATGGGCCGCCACAACATCAACGCGTACCTGCTCCTGGGCCGCCGCCCCGTCCTCGTCGACGCGGGCACCCCCGGCAGCGGGCGCCTGATCCGCGACCGGATCGCGGCGCACGGCGTCGACCCGGCCGACCTCGCCCTGATCGTCCTCACCCACGGCCACATCGACCACTTCGGCTCCGCCGCCGAACTGCACCGGCTGACCGGCGCGCCGGTCGCGGGGCACGTCGCCGACCTCGGCCCGTACCGCACCGGCCGGGTCCGGGAGCCGTACCTGCCGACCGGCCCGATGGGCCGCCTGATGGCCCGCAACCCCGAGCTGCACGTGCGCGCCGAGCCGCTCGAACCCCAGGTGCTCGTCCGCGGGGAGACCGACCTGGCGGACTTCGGCGTCGCGGCCCGCATCGTGCCCACCCCGGGTCACACGGCGGGTTCCGTGTCCGTCCTCACCGACGGGGGCGACCTCGTGGCGGGCGACCTGATCGCCAACTCCTTCTTCGGCCTCGTCCGCGGCCGCCCGGCCAACCCGCCCTTCCACGACGACCCGCTGGCCAACCTCGCCAGCCTGCGCGCGATGCTCGCCCTCGGCCCGACCGCCCTGCACGTCGGCCACGGCACCGCCCTGGACCCCGACCGGGTCCGCCGCTGGGCCGACCGCGAGCAGCGCCGCCTGACCCGCCGCGCGGCCGGCGGCCGCCTCCGCACGCGAGCCGAGGCCGAGGCCGAGAGCGAGACCGGGGCCGGGACCGGGGCGGAGGCCGGCACCGGGGCCTGACCACGACGCCCGCCCCGCCCCCTTCCTCAGGCCACCGCGCCCGCCGGACGGCCCGCCCGGTGCCGGCGGACCGCGTCGCGGTTGGCGCACCGGTGCGAGCAGTAGCGGCGGCGCCCGGTCCGCGTCGTGTCCGCGAAGACCACGGCGCACTCGGCGACGGCGCACCGGCCGAGCCGGTGCATCCCGCGTCCGACCAGGTGCAGCGCGGTACCGACGGAGATCAGCGTGGCCAGCAGGGCGGCGAGCGGCTGGTCGTCGTCGCGGTAGTGCAGGTGCCAGCCGTCGCCCGCGTGGTCGGTGAGCCGGGGGTGGGCGGCGCCGGCGGCCAGGAGCAGGTTCAGCCGCCCGGCCCGTTCCGCCTCGTCGGCGGCGTCGACGACGCCCTCCCAGGCGTCCAGCAGCACGAGCGAGCGGGCCAGGTCCTCCGGCCCGGCCGGGCCGTCCACCGCCAGTCCGGCCGCGCGGCAGCGGTCGAGCAGTTCCGCGGGGGTCGTCGGCCGCCGGTTGGCGAGCTCGGCGGCCAGGTTCACGGCATCCTCGCCGTAAGGGTTGAGGTGCATAAGACCATTACAGCAGTCTCGTGGTCATGAGTCACCCCACCGAGGCACCGTCCGCGAGCGACGGCACCACGACCCGTTTACGGGCCTCCGCGCCCCCGTTGACCCCCGCACCCGACTCCCCCGGCCCCGGCTCCACCGCCCCGCCCCCGTACCGCTGGGTGGTCCTCGGGGCCGCCACCTTCACCCAGGCCGCCTCCTGCTTCTTCGTCCAGGGCATCGGACCCATGGCCGTCCCCCTGCGACAGGCCCTCGACCTCACCGCCACCCAGCTCGGCCTGCTCCTCTCCGTCACCCAACTGGTCCCACTGGTGGGCCTGTTGGCGGCGGGCGAGCTGCTGGACCGGTACGGCGAACGATGGGTCGTCGGCATCGGCGCCGGCGTGGTCGCCGCGGCCCTGCTCGCCGGCGGCCTGGCGCAGGGGTACGCGTCCCTGCTCGCCGTCCTGCTGGTGGTCGGCGCCGGGTACAGCACGGCCCAGCCCGGTGGCAGCAAGTCGGTGGCGGTGTGGTTCGCCCCGGAGCAGCGCGGACTGGCCATGGGCGTCCGCCAGGCGGGCCTGCCGCTGGGCGGCGCACTGGCCGCCGCGGTCCTGCCCGCCGTCGCCACGGCGTACGGCTGGCGGGCGGCGCTGGTGGTCGGCGGCCTGACCGCCCTCGCGGGCGCCACCGCCTTCACCGCCCTCTACCGCCGCCCGCCCACCGGCCCGCCCCCGGCGGCCGCCCCGGCCCCGGCCCCGCCCCCGGCCGACGTGGACGTCCAGGCGCCGCCCCCGCCCGTCCACAGGCTGGGGATGCTGCGCGAGCCGGCCCTGCGGCGGGCCGTGCTCTCCGGCACCAGCATGGTCTCGGTGCACAGCGGCATCGGCGTGCTCGGTGCGCTGTACCTGCACGAGGTGACGTCCCTCGCCGCCGGCCCGGCGGCGGCGGTCCTGGTGGCGACCCAAGGGGCGGGCGCGCTCGGTCGGATCGCCCTGGCGGCCTGGAGCGACCGCAGCCGCGGCGGCCGCTTCCGTCCCGTGCGGACCTCGATGATCGCGGCACTGGCCGGGCTCGCGGCCCTGGCCACACCGCTCGGCCACTCCCCCTGGGCGGCCGCCGTCGCCCTCACCTGGCTCGGGTTCTTCGGGATCGGCTGGTACGGCCCCTGGGTCGCGTACCTCGCCGAGGCCGCCCCGCCGGGCCGGACCGGCTTCGCGCTCGGCCTGGTCATGGCGGTGAACCAGGTGGCCGTCATCCTGGTCCCGCCGGCCCTCGGCCTCCTGCTCGACGCCACCGGCGGCTTCACCGCGGCGTGGGCGGCCCTCGCCGCCGTGACGGCGGCGGCCCTGGCCGCCACCGCCCACGACGGCCGGGGCCGGGGCCGGGGGCTTCGCCGCGCGGCGAAGCCTTAGGGCGAAGCCCCCGTACGCCCCGGCCGCGGACTCAGGCCGCTTCGACGGGGAGCCCGGCCTCGACCCAGTCCTGGATCCCCTCGCGGTACTTGCGGACGTTGGTGTAGCCGAGGCGGGTGAGCCGGTCGGCGACCTGCCCGCTGTTGGGGCACGCCGGGTTGGAGCAGTAGGTGACGATCGCGGCGTCGAGGTCCGGGAGCAGGGCCGGCGCCTGGGCGTCCACGTCGGCCGGGGCCAGCGCCAGGGCGCCGGGCAGGTGCTGCCGGGCGTAGTACTCACCCCCGAGCGCGTCGACCACGGTCACGGCGCCGGCCTTGATCTCCACCTCGAGCTCGTCGCGGGATACGAGTGCGGTCATGCCACTGCCTCCAAGGGAATCGGACTACAGTCCTCTTATGGCTCACGACAATAACGGACTGCGGTCCGGTTCTGCAACGCCCCTGGAACTGCTGCGGACGCCGCCGCCCAAGGAACGCGCGGACGCGGCCCGGAACCGGGCCGCGGTACTGGAGGCGGCCGCCCGGCTGTTCGCCGAGCAGGGCGTCGAAGCGGTGTCCATGGACCAGGTCGCCGCGGCGGCGGGCGTCGGCAAGGGCACCCTGTTCCGCCGGTTCGGCGACAAGTCGGGATTGGCGGCAGCGCTGCTGGACGCGCGCGAGCGCGTGCTGCAGGAGGCCGTCCTCCAGGGGCCGCCCCCGCTCGGCCCGGGAGCGCCGGCGGCCGAGCGCCTGGCCGCCTTCCTGAACGCGTACTTCGACTACCTGACGGAGCATCTGGCGCTGGTCAGGATGTCCGAGACCGCCACCCCCGGAGCCCGGTACAGGATCGGGGCCTACCGGTTCTGGCACCGCCACGTGGCGATCCTGCTCGCCGGCGCCCCCGACCCCGACCAGGCCGCCCACGCCCTGCTCGCCCCGCTGGCGGCCGACCACGTCGCCGCGCTCCTGCCGGAGCTCGGCGAGCAGCGGATGCGCGCCGGCCTGCTCCGCCTCGCCCGATCGATGGAGTGAGCCGGCCCGCCCACCATGGGCCGGGCCGGCTCACCCGCGGAGCACGGAAGCGGTCAGCCGTTGATCGGGTACGAGTGCTTGCCCGTCGCCTCGTCGATCTCCGTGTGCGCCTTCTCCAGGAGCTGCGACGCGAGGTCCATCAGCGCCCGCGCGCCCGCGATCTCCTCCCCGACCCTCAGCTGCTCCGGGTCGGAGGGGTGGCGCAGGGCGTAGCCGCGCGCCTTGAGTTCCGTGCCGTCGCCGAGCCTGAGGAGGCAGACCGCGCTGGTGCGGTGCCCCTCGTCCACGAACTCGGTCTCGACGTGCCATCCGATGTGCTGGTGCTCAGACATGCCACATCACCTCCACCGCTCCCCTCCTCCCAGGGTGCGGCCGCCCCCGCCGTTCCGCCATCCCCGGCCGTCACACGTCGAACTCGCACCACACCGCCTTCCCCGGCGACCTCGGCACCGCCCCCCACCGGTCGGCGACCCCCGCCACGACCACCAGCCCCCTCCCGACCCCCACCCGCAGCCGCGACAGCCCCGGCCCGCTGTCGTGCACCTCGACGCGCACGACGCCCTCGAAGCGCAGCATCCGCAGTCGGTACCCCCGCCCGGGCGGCACCCCGTGCCGCAGCGCGTTGGTCGCCAGCTCGCTCACGCAGAGCGACACGTCGTGCCGGTGCCGTCCGACGCCCCACGCGTCGAGCGTCTCCACGGCGAAGTCCCGTGCCGCCCGCACGGTTTGGCGGGAGCGGGGGTAGAACCGGTCCCTCATCAGGGCGGGTTGAGTATCCAGATTCACGGGAGGATCGTCGCGGTGCGTGACTACCGTGAACAGTGGCCCGGCCCGTACAAGTTCGTTGTACGGGTCGGGGACGTGATGTACGGCCACGGGTGGGGAGTTCAACCGCATGGCTCGGAGCAAGAACAGGAAGAACACGTCAGCGCACGAGATGATCGGCGCGATGCTCACGAACTTCCGTGCTGCCAAGGGGTGGACGCAGAAGGAGCTCGCTGATGTGGCCGGCTCGCACGCGGAGACGATCGCGTCGATCGAGCAGGGCCGCCGCCCCCTGCTCCTCGACGTTGCGATCCGCCTGGACGTCGTTCTGGATACGCGCGGGACCTTGGAGGTGGCCGTCAGGCACCTGCCCGACTTCGACCAGATCCCTGACGGCGCAGAGGCCTATTTCGACCGCGAGCGCGAAGCCGTGTCGCTGTCCTGGTACGAGTGCCACGTACTGCCGGGACTCCTCCAGACAGAGGCATACGCACTGGCCCTCTTCCGGAGTCGGATCCCCGCCTTCACCGAGGAGGTGCTCAAGAAGCACATGGCGACCCGGATGGGACGCCAGGAGATCCTGCGCCGCGCCGAGCCCCCACAGCTCACCTTCGTGCTCTGGGAGCCCCTGGTCCGCAGCCCGCTCGGCGGGCACGAGGTACACGTCGAACAGATCCGCCACCTGCGTGCCTGCGCCGACCTTCCGTTCCTCACCCTGCAAGTGATGCCGCTCAGTAGCACCAGCAACCCGTGCTCCGGTGCCTTCGTCATCCTCGAAACCCCGGAATACCGGCACCTCGCGTACGCGGAGTCGATGGGTGGAAGCAGCCTCATCGCGGACCCTCAGGAAGTCAGCATGCGCGCGCAGAGGTATGCCATGCTGCGAACGCAGGCCCTCAACGACCGCGAAACCAAAAGCCTGTTAGACCGCAGGCTGGAGGAGCTAGAGCCATGAGCACCATGCGCGCATACGAGTGGCGGAAGTCCAGCTACAGCAACCAGGACGCCGACATGTGCGTCGAAGTGGCCCGAACCCCCGCCACCGTCCACGTCCGGGACTCGAAGGCCAGCGACGGCCCCGTCATCGACCTCGCCCCCGCCGCCTGGGCGGCACTGACCGGCTGGGTCGGCCGGTAGCGCACCCCGGGCGCCGCCCGTCCGCGGACACGACGACGGCCCGGGCCGTCGGACCCGGGCCGTCGCCTTCGGACACCCGCTTCCGCCGCTACCGGCTGATCGGGTACGAGGTCCGCCCCGACGCGCCGTCGATCTCGCCGTGCGCCTTCGTGAGCAGCTGCTCCTTCAGGTCGTTCAACGCGCGCGCCGCCGCGATCTCCTCACCCACCCGCGGCTGGTTCCCGTCGGACGGGTGGCGGCTGGCGTAGCCGCGCGAGCGCAACTCGCTGCCGTCGGGCAGCCGGACCAGGGCCGCCGCGCGGGTGTGTTTGCTGTCCTCCTGGAACTCCATGTCGACGTGCCATCCCACGGCGTCCTTCATGGCGATCACCTCCGGGCCACCACGGATCCGGGCCGGGCCCCGGGCCCGGCCGCTGATTCCAGCGTGCACCCGCGACCGCGCCCCCGCACGGCACGGGCGTGCACGGGACGGGGGCGCGGTCGGAAGGCCGGACGAAGCCGGCGGACGGGTCAGCGCTCGCGGCGCAGCCAGCCGGCGACCTCGGTCGCCCAGTAGGTGAGGATCGTGTCCGCGCCGGCGCGCTTGATGCCGGTCAGCGTCTCCAGGACGGCCCGGTCGCGCTCGATCCAGCCCTTCTCCGCGGCGGCCTCGATCATCGCGTACTCGCCGCTGATCTGGTACGCCGAGACCGGCACGTCCACGGCCTGCGCCACCCGGTGGAGGATGTCGAGGTACGGGCCCGCCGGCTTGACCATGACCATGTCCGCGCCCTCCTCCAGGTCGAGGGCGAGCTCGCGCAGGGACTCCTTCGCGTTGGCCGGGTCCTGCTGGTAGGTCTTGCGGTCGCCCTGCAGCGAGGAGGCGACGGCCTCGCGGAAGGGGCCGTAGAAGGCGGAGGAGTACTTGGCCGTGTAGGCGAGGATCGACACGTCCTCGTGGCCGGTCTCGTCCAGGGCGTCGCGGATGACGCCGACCTGGCCGTCCATCATGCCGCTCGGGCCCACCACGTGGACGCCCGCGTCGGCCTGGACCTGGGCCATCTCGGCGTACCGCTCCAGGGTGGCGTCGTTGTCGACGCGGCCGTTCTCGTCCAGGACGCCGCAGTGGCCGTGGTCGGTGTACTCGTCCAGGCACAGGTCCGACATGATCACCAGGTCGTCCCCGACCTCGGCCCTCACGTCGCGGATGGCGAGCTGGAGGATGCCGTCCGGCTCGGTGCCGGCCGTGCCCAGGGCGTCCTTGTTCTCGTCCGCCGGGACGCCGAAGAGCATGATGCCGGCGACGCCCGCCTCGACCGCCTCGGCGGCGGCCTTGCGGAGGGTGTCGCGGGTGTGCTGGACCACGCCCGGCATGGCCTTGATCGCCAGCGGCTCGCTGATGCCCTCGCGCACGAAGGCCGGGAGGATCAGGTCGGCCGGGTGCAGGCGGGTCTCGGCGACCATCCGCCGCATCGCGGGGGTGGTGCGCAGGCGGCGGGGCCGCGAGCCGGGGAAGGATCCGTACACGCTCATGTTCAGTTCGCCTCTGGGTGGATTCGAAGCTGGCGCATCAAGCGTAGGGCCCGGGCGGCTGTCAGCCTCCCGGGCCCTTCTCGAACTCGCCGTGCGGCGCCGTCACGCGCCGTGCGCGGCCCTAACCGGCCGGCAGCCGTCACGTGGTCCGCCGCCGCCGGGCGCCCGGCCTGCGCTCGCTGGGACGGGCCACGACCTCGCCCGCCTCCTTGGCCGCGTCGCGGCGGGCCGCACCGTACTCCGCCAGCGCCTCCGCCAGCTTCGAGACCGAGGGCTCGGGCGACAGGACGTCCACCCGCAGGCCGTGCTCCTCGGCGGTCTTCGCCGTGGCCGGGCCGATGCAGGCGATGACGGTGACGTTGTGCGGCTTGCCGGCGATGCCGACCAGGTTCCGCACGGTCGAGGACGACGTGAAGAGAACGGCGTCGAAGCCGCCGCCCTTGATCGCCTCGCGCGTCTCCGCCGGCGGCGGCGAGGCGCGCACGGTGCGGTACGCCGTGACGTCGTCGACCTCCCAGCCCAGCTCGATCAGGCCCGCCACCAGCGTCTCCGTGGCGATGTCGGCGCGCGGCAGGAAGACGCGGTCGATCGGGTCGAAGACCGGGTCGTACGGCGGCCAGTCCTCCAGCAGCCCGGCGGCGGACTGCTCGCCGCTCGGCACCAGGTCCGGCTTGACGCCGAACTCGACCAGCGCGGCGGCGGTCTGCTCGCCCACCGCGGCGACCTTGATGCCCGCGAAGGCACGCGCGTCGAGCCCGTACTCCTCGAACTTCTCGCGCACCGCCTTCACCGCGTTGACCGACGTGAAGGCGATCCACTCGTAGCGGCCGGTGACCAGGCCCTTGACCGCCCGCTCCATCTGCTGCGGGGTGCGCGGCGGCTCGACGGCGATGGTCGGCACCTCGTGCGGCACCGCGCCGTAGCTGCGCAGCTGGTCGGAGAGCGAGGCGGCCTGCTCCTTGGTGCGCGGCACCAGCACCCGCCAGCCGAACAGCGGCTTCGACTCGAACCACGCGAGCTCGTCGCGGCGGGCGGTCGTGGAGTGCTCCCCGACCACGGCTATGACGGGCTGGTGGCCCTCGGGCGAGGGCAGCACCTTGCCCTGCTTGAAGACCTGCGCGATCGACCCCAGCGTGGCGGTCCAGGTGCGCTGCCGGGTCGTCGTACCGGCGACCGTGACGGTCAGCGGGGTGTCGGGCTTGCGGCCGGCCGTGACCAGCTCGGTAGCGGCCGCCGCCACGGTCTCCAGCGTCGCGGACACGACGAGGGTGCCGTCGCTGGCACCCACCTCGGTCCAGCAGCGGGCCGAGGCGGTACGGGCGTCCACGAAGCGGACGTCCGCACCGTGCCCGTCGCGCAGCGGCACGCCCGCGTACGCCGGCACGCCGACGGCGGTCGCGACACCGGGCACCACCTCGAAGGGGATGCCCGCGGTCGCGCAAGCGAGCATCTCCTCGGCGGCGTTGCCGTCGAGACCGGGGTCGCCGGTGACGGCACGGACGACCCGCCTGCCGGTCCGCGCGGCCTCCATGACAAGATTGGCCGCATCGCGGATCACCGGGACTCCGGCGGCTGCTGACGTCTCGTCAGCGACCGTCAGCTGCGGCGTGTCGACCGCTGCCCGCGCGTGCGTGCGTACGACGTCGAGCACCTCGGGCTCCGCGATCAGTACGTCCGCGGCGGCGAGGGCCTCGACCGCCCGCAGCGTGAGCAGTCCCGGGTCGCCGGGGCCGGCACCCAGGAAGGTGACGTGCCCGTGGGCCGCGACCGCCGGGAAAGCGGAGGTGGTGGAAGGTGTGGGGCTCAAAGTGCTCGCTCCCCCATAAGACCGGCCGCACCCTTCGCCAGCATCTCGTCCGCGAGTTCGCGGCCGAGCGCCATCGCCTCGTCGTACGACTGGGGCACGGGACCGGTGGTGGACAGCTGCACCAGCGTCGAGCCGTCGGTGGTGCCGACGACGCCGCGCAGGCGCATTTCGGTGACATCCCCGCCGTCGCCGTGCGGCAGCAGGTCCGCGAGCGCACCCACCGGTGCGCTGCAGCCTGCCTCCAGGGCGGCGAGCAGGGAACGCTCGGCGGTGACGGCGGCCCGGGTGTGCGGGTCGTCGAGCTGCGCGAGCGTGGCGGCGAGGTCCGCGTTGGCCGCGGTGCACTCGATAGCCAGGGCGCCCTGACCGGGCGCGGGCAGGACGTTGTCGACCGACAGGTGGTCGGTCGCCTCGGCACTGCGGCCGATGCGGTTCAGGCCGGCGGCTGCCAGCACGACCGCGTCCAGCTCGCCGTCCCGCACGTATCCGATGCGGGTGTCGACGTTGCCGCGGATCGCGACGGTCTCGATCGACTTGCCGAGCTGGCGGGCGTAGTGGTTGAGCTGCGCCATGCGGCGCGGCGACCCGGTGCCCACACGGGCGCCGTCGGGAAGCTGCTCGAAGGTCAGACCGTCACGGGCGACCAGCACGTCGCGCGGGTCCTCGCGGCGCGGCATGGCGGCGATGACGAGCTCGGCGGGCTGCGCGGTGGGCAGGTCCTTGAGGGAGTGCACCGCGAAGTCGACCTCGTCGCGCAGCAGGGCGTCGCGCAGGGCGGTCACGAAGACGCCGGTGCCGCCGATCTGCGCGAGGTTCTCGCGGGAGACGTCCCCGTACGTGGTGATCTCGACGAGCTCGACCGGCCGGCCGGTGAGGGCGCGCACGGCGTCGGCGACGTGCCCGGACTGGGCCATGGCCAGCTTGCTGCGCCGCGTCCCGAGACGCAGCGGCCGCTGCTCCCCGGCCGCGGCCCCGGCGTCCTGGGCGGGATTCGCTGACTTCGCTGAGTTCATGATGCTGCCGGTCCTGTGTTCTTGACGCGGCTGACGGCGGCGACCGTCTCCGGGTCGAGGTCGAAGAGTTCCCGCAGGGCGTCGGCGTACCCGGCGCCGCCGGGCTCGCTGGCGAGCTGCTTGACCCGCACGGTGGGCGCGTGCAGGAGCTTGTCGACGACGCGGCGGACGGTCTGGGTGACCTCGGCCCGCTGCCGCTCGTCGAGTTCGGGAAGCCGCCCGTCGAGCCGGGCCACTTCACTGGCGACCACCTCGGCCGCCATCGCGCGCAGCGCGACGACGGTGGGGGTGATGTGCGCGGCCCGCTGGGCCGCGCCGAAGGCGGCCACCTCGGCGGCCACGATCGCCTTGACCTGGTCGACGTCGGCCGCCATGGGCGCGTCGGCGGAGGCCTCGGCGAGCGACTCGATGTCCACCAGTCGTACGCCGGCCAGGCGGTGCACGGCGGCGTCGACGTCACGGGGCATGGCGAGGTCGAGCAGCGCGATCCGCACCGCCCCACCGCTCTGGCCGCCCTGCTGCGGGACGGTGGCCCGCCGGACGGCCTGGCGCCCGGTGGCCTCGGCCCGGTCGGCCCAGGCGCCGTGCAGCTCGAGCGAGGTGGCGTCCACCCCGGCGATCGCGGCCCGGCCGCTGGCGCCGGGCGCCAGGTCCACCGGGCAGGCGTCGGCGTCGGCGCTCACGCCCGTACCGGCCGCCAGCGTCCGCGCCGCACCCGCGTCGGCGAGCCGTCCGAGCCGTGCCGCGGCCTCGGCGAGCCGCGCGACGACCTGCGGGTCGGCGTCGACGGTGACGGCCGCGGACGGGGTCCGGGCCGCACGGTCGGCGACCGGGACGGCCGGAACGGGCTGTCCGGACACGGTTCCCGCGGTGCGTCCCGCACCGACCGTGCCGGGCGCCACCGCGCCGACGGACACGCGCTCCGCGAGGGCGGCGGCGATGTCGTCGGCGGTCAGCACCAGACCGGTCGCCCCCGTGCAGGAGACGGCCACGTCGACTCGTGTCAGTTCGCGTGCGACGGCGTCCATGGCGACCGCCCGCGCGGCCACCTTCTCGCCCAGGATCTCCACCAGCCGCTCCGCGCGCTCCAGCGTGCGGTTGGCGACCACGACCTCGGCCACGCCCGCCCGCGCGAGCGTCGCCGCGGCCAGCGAGGACATCGAGCCGGCGCCGATGACCAGCGCCCGCTTGCCCGCGGCCCAGGCCTCGACCGGCACGCCCATGGAGAGCTGCTCGAGGCCGAACGTGACCAGCGACTGGCCCGCCCGGTCGATGCCGGTCTCGGAGTGCGCGCGCTTGCCGACCCGCAGCGCCTGCTGGAAGAGGTCGTTGATCAGGCGCCCGGCGGTGTGGAGCTCCTGCCCCAGCGCGAGCGCGTCCTTGATCTGGCCGAGGATCTGACCCTCGCCCACGACCATCGAGTCCAGGCCGCACGCCACCGAGAACAGGTGGTGCACCGCCCGGTCCTCGTAGTGCACGTACAGGTAGGGGGTGAGCTCCTCCAGCGCCACGCCGCTGTGCTGGGCGAGCAGCGTGGACAGCTCGGCGACGCCGGCGTGGAACTTGTCCACGTCCGCGTACAGCTCGATGCGGTTGCAGGTGGCGAGGACCGCCGCCTCCGTCGCCGGCTCGGCGGCCAGCGTGTCGTGCAGCAGCTTCGCCTTCGCGTCCACGGACAGCGAGGCCCGCTCCAGCACGCTCACGGGCGCGCTGCGGTGGCTCAGCCCTACGACGAGCAGACTCATGCCGGCATCACCGCCGGGACGTCGCCCTCGGGGCCGCCGGAGGCGGCGGAGGCGGCGGCCTTGCGGGCACCGGCGCGCGCCGCACCCGCCGCGGCCTCCACGGCCGCGGAGGCGGAGGCCGAGGCGGAGCCCTCGGCGGGAGTCGCGGCACCGGCCGGAACGGCACCGGCGACGGGCGCGTCGCCCGTACCGGCACCCGCGCCACCACCGGCCGCGGCGCCGGAACCGGCACCCGGCCCGGAAGCCGCCGGCGGCTCCTCGCCGGCCTTGCGCTGCTCGTGGAACGCGAGGATCTGCAGCTCGATGGAGAGGTCGACCTTGCGCACGTCCACGCCCTCGGGCACGGACAGCACGGTCGGCGCGAAGTTCAGGATGGAGGTCACGCCCGCGGCGACGAGCCGGTCGCAGACCTGCTGCGCGGCGCCGGCGGGGGTGGCGATGACACCGATGGAGACGCCGTTCTCCTCGATGATCTTCTCCAGCTCGTCGGTGTGCTGCACCGCGATGCCGGCCACCGGCTTTCCGGCCATCGCCGGGTCCGCATCGATGAGCGCGGCCACGCGGAAGCCACGGGAGGCGAACCCGCCGTAATTGGCCAGGGCCGCGCCGAGGTTACCGATACCGACGATCACGACCGGCCAGTCCTGGGTCAGGCCGAGCTCTCGGGAGATCTGGTAGACGAGGTACTCGACGTCGTAGCCGACACCGCGGGTGCCGTAGGAGCCGAGGTACGAGAAGTCCTTGCGCAGCTTCGCGGAATTGACGCCCGCGGCGGCCGCGAGCTCCTCCGAGGAGACCGTGGGCACCGAGCGCTCGGAGAGCGCGGTGAGAGCCCGCAGGTACAGCGGGAGCCGGGCGACGGTGGCCTCGGGAATGCCTCGGCTGCGGGTCGCCGGTCGGTGATTTCGGCCAGTTGCCACGATGCTCCTGCGGGATGAGCGGGGCTGTGGGCGGTCGCTTGTCCCATGACCGCCCCGTCGACAGCAGGCTATGTCTTTGTGAACGCGTGCACAAAGATTGTGTCCAATTTGTCCGACCAAAGTGATGGGGGTCACGCGCTCCGGGCGCACGCCCCGGGAACTGCGCGCCACCCCCAGGCGTCCCGGTCCCGGTGGGGCCACCCCCGGCGGACGGCCCGCCCGGGCCCGTCCCCGCCCCGACGGCCGACCCCCGCCCGGGTCGACCCGCTCAGCCCACCAGGGCCTTGCGCAGCCGCTCCGGGTTCACCCGCCAGAAGGTGTGCTGCTCGCCGTCGACGAGCACCACCGGGATCTGCTCCCAGTGCTTGCGGTACAGCTCCTCGTCCTGGGTGATGTCCTTCTTCTCCCAGGAGGCGCCGGTCTCCGCGCACACCTCCTCCACCACCGCCTGGGCCTCGTCGCACAGGTGGCAGCCCGGCTTCCCGACGAGCGTGACCATCCGCTCCCCGGGGGCCTTCTTTTCCTTACGGCGCAGCAAAGGGCTCATACGGCCATTCTCGCCCCCTGCCTCCGGCCCCCGATTCGAAGCCCCCGCCAGGCCGCCCCGTGGTGTGTGGGGCAGCCTCTTGAGGCGCCATGGCAGGCTGGTCCGGAGGCAGGCCCGGGCCGGAGGTGGCCGAAGGCCAGGGCGAAGCCCCAAAGCCTCCGGGGTGGGCCTGCCGCAGGGCCTGCAGGCCATGGCGGGTCAAGAGGCGAGGGGACCCACGCACCACGGGACGGCCCCACGAAGCGAGAGCAAGCCCCACCCCGCCCCGCCCACGAAGCGGCCCCCAGCCTCCCGCCCAGCCCCGAAGCCGAGCTCGACCCGAACCTCACCCCACCCCGACCCGAACCGGAACACCACCCCCCTGCCCGCTTCCGGGCACCCCGCCCCCCCGCCCCGCCCCCCGTAACACCGTCGCCCCGCACTGTTCACGCCCCCGCATCCGGACCGTTCGGGGAGACCCGAACACAGTGGCTATCCTCACCTCATGGCCGCTCTGGACTGGCTCACCCCTCGTAAGCGCCCCGCGACCGCGCGGAGCGTGCTCGCAGGCGAGGCCTCTGCCGAGGCCGCGCGCAAGACCTCGCGCGAACTGGCGCGGGAAGAGGAGAGAGAAGCGCAGGAAACGGGAGAGGGCGTCGAGGAACCCGAGTTCCCCGTCGTCGGCGACGAACACGCCGCCGCCTTCTTCGACCTCGACAACACCGTCATGCAGGGCGCGGCGATCTTCCACCTGGGCCGCGGCCTCTACAAGCGCGAGTTCTTCCGCCGCCGCGAACTGGCCCGCTTCGCCTGGCAGCAGGCCTGGTTCCGGGTCGCCGGCGTCGAGGACCCCGACCACATGCAGGACGCGCGCGACAGCGCCCTGTCCATCGTCAAGGGTCACCGGGTCAGCGAACTGACGGACATCGGCGAGGAGATCTACGACGAGTACATGGCCGAGCGGATCTGGCCGGGCACCCGCGCGCTGGCGCAGGCCCACCTCGACGCCGGCCAGCGGGTCTGGCTCGTGACCGCGGCCCCCGTCGAGACGGCCACGATCATCGCCCGCCGCCTGGGCCTGACCGGCGCGCTGGGCACGGTCGCCGAGTCCGTCGACGGGGTCTACACGGGCCGCCTGGTGGGCGAGCCGCTGCACGGCCCCGCGAAGGCCGAGGCGGTACGTGCGCTCGCCGCCGCCGAGGGCCTCGACCTCGCGCGCTGCGCCGCGTACAGCGATTCGCACAACGACATCCCGATGCTGTCGCTGGTCGGACATCCGTACGCGATCAATCCCGACACAAAACTGCGCAAGCATGCCCGGGCCCACGACTGGCGCCTGCGCGACTATCGGACCGGCCGCAAGGCGGCCAAGGTCGGCATCCCCGCGGCCGCCGGCGTCGGCGCGCTGGCGGGCGGCACGGCGGCCGCGGTCGCCCTGCACCGCCGCCGCAAGTAGCGCCCGGAGCCGCCCCGGACGGCGAACGGGCCCGCCCGGAACGGCAAACCGGCCTGTCCCGGGCCCGCGACCCCGCGCGCCCCGGCCCCGCACCCTGCGGGGCCGGGGCGCGCTGCGCATTCCCCCACCTCTACCCCCACGGCCCCCGCAGGACACGCAGGGCACACGGGTGCTTTCGGCACGGCCACAACACGCGCTGGAAGCAGCCATTCCGCGCGCAGAACCGATCATCAATCGATCACGAAGGGCGACTGAATATGCCCTGGACACGCAACAGAAGTGTCGGAATCGATGATTTGAGCAACTGGGTGTAGCGCTGCCTGTACGAAGCGTTATTCTCCTCAAACGCATACGGGCACCCCTGCGTCACCACCCGCCGGTCGGCGCGGTGGCCGGTCAACGGAACGGGCCCGCACTGCACGTGATGGAAGCTCTGCCTCTGGGAGTCCCGTGTACCCACCTGTCGGGGTTGACGCCTCGGGCCTGGCTACGCTGCGCGCAACGGTCCTCGGCCACCTGCGCGGCTTCGTCCCCACCGCGTACGCCGTCCCCGCCTTCACCGCCGCGGTTCCTGCGGGAGCCGGCCTCGCCGGCCCCTGCTACGCCCTGGCCGACGGCGGGGCGACCGTGGGCAGACGAGGTCGGTCCGGCGCCGGCACGACCGCGTCGGCCGCCCGCCGCCCCACCGCGGACAGCGACAGCGCCCGCATGATGGACCTGGTCGAGCGCGCCCAGAACGGCGAGGCCGAGGCCTTCGGCCGCCTCTACGACCAGTACAGCGACACGGTGTACCGCTACATCTACTACCGGGTCGGCGGGAAGGCGACGGCGGAGGATCTCACCAGCGAGACCTTCCTGCGCGCCCTGCGCCGCATCTCCACCTTCACCTGGCAGGGCCGTGACTTCGGCGCATGGCTCGTGACGATCGCGCGCAACCTGGTGGCCGACCACTTCAAGTCCAGCCGGTTCCGGCTGGAGGTCACCACCGGCGAGATGCTCGACGCCAACGAGGTCGAGCGCTCCCCCGAGGACTCCGTCCTGGAGTCGCTCTCCAACGCGGCCTTGCTGGAGGCCGTACGCAAACTGAATCCGCAGCAGCAGGAGTGCGTGACCCTGCGCTTCCTGCAGGGCCTGTCGGTCGCCGAGACGGCCCGGGTGATGGGCAAGAACGAGGGGGCCATCAAGACCCTCCAGTACCGAGCGGTGCGCACCCTGGCCCGACTGCTCCCGGACGACGCCCGCTGATCCCAACTCCCTACCGGTGACCTCTGTATGACGTTGTGGTCCGATCATCCTTCGTCCGTAACCCAAGTGCCGCGCCGCTCGTTGTGCGGAATGCAGGCTCCCTGTGGACAGGCCGTATCCGGGGATCCTCACTCGAAAGAGTGGGTTTCCACTGGACACGCAACCTTCCCGACCCTCACGGGAGTCGATCGTCATGACGAGAGGAGGTGCCGCCAGTGATCGCGAACGTTTCGGCGCACCGGCGGGCGAACGCCTTCGCCCAGGCCCTGGAGGATCAGGCTCCGGCCGATCCCGCGGAGGCGGCGGCCGAGCAGCCCGAAGCGCCTGCCGACACGGCTGAACCGGCTGATTACGCCCGGATGTTGGCCTTGGCGGACGCACTCGACACACTGCCGCGCCCGCAGTTGGACGCAGAGGTCAAGGTGGTGCAGCGAGCGCAGCTCGTTGCCGCCATGGAGACCATGGTCATGGAGGGGACGGTCGGAGCCGGTGCTTCGGCGGACCCTCACGTGCCCGAACAGCGGACCGGCCGTGGGGCCCACCGGGCCACCCCGCTCCGGAAGTTGCGGCCCCGCTCCCGCTGGTCGAAGGGCATCGCTGCGGGCGGACTCACCGTCGGTGTCGCCGCCGGGGCCTTCAGCGGAGTGGCCGCTGCCAGTACCGACGCCCTGCCGGGTGACTCGCTCTACCCGGTCAAGCGCGGCATGGAGGACCTCAGACTCGGGATGGCCGACGGCGACGCCGACCGCGGCGAGCTCTACCTCGACCAGGCCTCGACCCGGCTCTCCGAGGCCCGCCGACTCATGGAGCGCGGCCGGTCCGGGACGCTCGACCACGAGCACCTCGGCGAGGTCCGACGGGCGCTGGCGGACGTGAAGCACGACGCCGAGGAAGGCCACCGGCTGCTGCACGCCGAGTACGAGCGGGACGGCAAGCTCGGCCCGATCCAGGCGCTGTCCTCGTTCTCCCGGCAGCACCGCGAGGCCTGGGGGCAGCTCCGCGAGAAGCTCCCGCCCCAGCTCACCGACGTGGGCGACGAGGTGAACTCGGTCTTCGACGCCATAGACGACGAGGTCGAGCCGCTGCAGTCCATGCTGCCGCGGCCCCCGGAGCAACCCCGCTCCGCCACGTCCGGAGGCAGTGGGACGACGGACAAGGGCACGTCCCGGACCGGTACGGACACCCGCCCGGGCCCGGCCGCCAGCGCCCCGCCCGGCGAGAACGGCCGGCCGGCCTCGCCGCACCCCGGCGGCGGGGACGGCGGCACAGACGGCGACGACGGCAGCCCCGAGGACCCGATCACCGGGGGCGTCGGCGACCTGCTCGACCCGCCCGACGACGGGGCCACGCCCAGCCCGACGAACCCGGCGACCACCAAGCCGGAGATCACCCTCCCGCCGATCCTCCCCGGCATCCTCCCGGGCCTGGGCATCAGCGGCGAGGACGCGAGGTAGCACCACCCCCGGAGGCCGGGACCGCCCCGCGGCGGCCCCGGCCTCCGGCGCGCCGGAGACGCGTTCTTCCGACGTGTCAGAAGAAGACGGACCGCCGCTGCACCAGCAGCTTGTACAGCGTGTGCTGGATCTGCTCCCGCACCTGGTCCGTCAGGTTGAACATCAGCATCGGGTCCTCCGCCGCGTCCCGCGGATACCCGTCCGTGGCGATCGGCTCCCCGAACTGGATCGTCCACTTCGTCGGCAGCGGCACCGCCCCCAGCGGCCCCAGCCACGGGAACGTCGGCGTCACCGGGAAGTACGGCAGCCCCAGCAGCCGCGCCAGCGTCTTCGCGTTCCCGACCATGGGGTAGATCTCCTCCGCCCCCACGATCGAGCACGGCACGATCGGCGTGCCCGCCCGCAGCGCCGTCGAGACGAACCCGCCCCGCCCGAACCGCTGCAGCTTGTACCGGTCCCCGAACGGCTTCCCTATCCCCTTGAAGCCCTCGGGCATCACGCCCACCAGCTCCCCGGCCTCCAGCAGCCGCTGCGCGTCCTCCGCGCACGCCAGCGTGTGCCCCGCCTTCCGGGCCAGCTCGTTGACCACCGGAAGCATGAACACCAGGTCCGCCGCCAGCAGCCGCAGGTGCCGCTGCTCCGGGTGCCGGTCGTGCACCGCGACCTGGAGCATCAGCCCGTCCAGCGGCAGCGTCCCCGAGTGGTTCGCGACGATCAGCGCCCCGCCCTTCGCGGGGACGTTCTCGATGCCCTTCACCTCGACCCGGAAGTACGTGTCGTACAGCGGACGCAGCAGCGACATCAGCACCGAGTCGGTGAGCTCCTTGTCGTACCCGAACTCGTCGACCTCGTACTCACCCGTGACCCGGCGCCGCAGGAACGCCAGCCCGCTCGCCAGCCGCCGCTCCCAATCCGGCCCCGCCCCCGCCCCGCCGGCGGCCCTCGAGGCCGTCTCCGGGGCCTCGGGCGCCTCGCCCTGGGCGGGCACCTCCGGCGCCACCGCGACGGGCTGCGCCTCCCGCTCCGCGGCCCCGCGGCGCGACGCGGTCCCGCCGCGCCGTCGCTGCCCGCGCCCGCGCGGCCGCTCCCGGTCCTCGTCGAACGGGATCACCTTGGCATCGGCCATGACTACAGCGCCCCTCTCAGGCGGTCGACCGTACGTCCCAGCGCCTCCGGCGGCAGCAGCCCCGGCCCGCGGCTCCGCGCGAAGTCCGCGAAGGTCTCGGCCGTCGTGTAGCCGGGCTGGAACCCCAACACGTCCCGCATCTGCGTGGTCTGCACGACCCGCCCGTGCGTGAGCAGCCGGATCTGCTCCGCGGAGAAGTCCGTCATCCCCACCGTGCGCAGCGCCTGGCCCACCCAGGTCACCGCAGGCAGCAGCAACGGCACCGTGGGCCGCCCGAGCCGCCGCGAGCACTGCGACAGCAGCAGCACCCCGTCCCCCGCGATGTTGAACGTGCCGCTGTTGAGGCTGCCGCGCCGCGGCTCACCGGCGGCCAGTTCCAGCACGTCCACCACGTCGTCCTCGTGGACGAACTGCAGCCGCGGGTCGTAGCCCAGCACCGTCGGCAGCACCGGCATCGAGAAGTACTCGGCCAGCGGCGAGTCCGCGCGCGGCCCGAGGATGTTCGCGAACCGCAGCATGCACACCGCCACGTCCGGGCGCCGCCGGGCGAAGCCCCGTACGTACCCCTCGACCTCGACGGTGTCCTTGGCGAAGCCGCCGCCGGGCAGCGCCTTGGGCTGCGTGGTCTCCGTGAAGACCGCCGGGTCGCGCGGGGCGGCCCCGTACACGTTCGTGCTCGACTTCACGACCAGTCGGCGTACCGTCGGGGACTTCTGGCAGGCGCCCAGCAGCTGCATCGT
The DNA here is from genome assembly GCF_044753805.1 of Streptomyces sp. NPDC093225. NCBI lineage: Bacteria > Bacillati > Actinomycetota > Actinomycetes > Kitasatosporales > Streptomycetaceae > Streptomyces > Streptomyces sp. NPDC093225. The sequence continues at coordinate 5,073 of NZ_JBIVNX010000030.1, read as the reverse complement.
CCCGATGACGTTGGCCTCCTTCACCGCGGTGCGGCCGCCGCCGCCCAACGGGGTGGCCGTGACCGCCAGGTGGACGACCGTGTCGACCGCGTGCTCGGCGAGGATCCGGGCGATCGCCGGCTGCCGGATGTCGGCCTGGACGAACTCCGCCGAGCCGAGCCGCTGGCGCGGTGGCACGGCGTCCACCGCGATCACCCGGGACACCTCGGGGTCCCGCTGGACCCGTCTGACGAAGCGGCTCCCGAGCTGCCGGGCAGCCCCGGTCACCAGCACGACCTTCCCCAAAGTCAGCGCCTCCCCATCGTTGCCGTACCCGGCTGCGTACGCGGCGTACACGGGCCCTTATACACCCGGAAACACACCGGGGCCCCTCCACCACAGGATGGCGGAGGGGCCCCGGAGAACACGTACAGACGCCGTTTACTTCTTGTTACGACGCTGAACGCGGGTGCGCTTGAGCAGCTTGCGGTGCTTCTTCTTGGCCATCCGCTTGCGCCGCTTCTTGATAACAGAGCCCACGACTACCCTCGCTCACTTCTTCTCACTCGGTGCGGGGCGTCTGGGCCCACACGACCTACGTCGGCCTAGCCTACCCGCCTGAGCGTCGAGCTTGTAATCCGAGGGTCACCCGGGGGTCTCCGTCAGGCCGTCTCCACCCCCACGTAGGACTCCCTGAGGTACTCGTGGACCGCGTTTTCGGGCACCCGGAAGGACCGGCCGACCCTGATCGCGGGCAGATGGCCGTTGTGCACCAGGCGGTACACGGTCATCTTCGACACTCGCATCACCGAGGCGACCTCCGCCACGGTCAGGAACTGAACCTCACTGAGAGGCCTCTCGCCAGCAGCCATGACACACCTGAACCTTCCGCGCATGACGGGCACCGGCTTCCCCTCCGGTTACTCCTCGTCGCCGCGCGCTCACTCCCAGGGTAGGGGCGGATGATACGAGTGGGGAAGAGGAGTAGCGGCCACGGGATCAGGCCGACAGACTCGCCCGATTGAGTACATAGCGAGCGAGCGGACGGTAGTAGTCCGAGCGCACGGCGTCATCAAGCGGAACCGTGACCGACACCCTTCCCTCGGCCTCCCCCACGAACAGCGCCGGATCATCCGTATCGGCCAGCCCGAGCGTCTCGAATCCCAGCTGACCTGCACCGCAGACCCAGCCGTGATCTCCCACCACGAGCGCCGGCAGCGGCCCGCCGGCCTCCGCCAACGCCCCGAGCGCGAACCGAACCGGGAGCGGCGAGTGGGTGTGTGCGCCGGTCGCACTTCCGGCCGTGCGCGATCCCGGCTCGCGCACGAGACCTACGCCGCGTACGTAATCGAGGGTGTACCCGCGTACGCCGAAACGGGTGGCGACGTCGACGGGTGCGCCCTGCGCGGGGGTGAGGACAACACATCCCGCCGCCGACAGGGCCTCCGCCAAACTGCCGTAGAACGCCAGGAGACGGTGCGGGTGACCGGTTCCGAACAGCACGGGCGCCCGCGCCGCCGCAGCCTGCCGTAACCGCCTCGCGAACGCGTCGAGTCCGGCCAACGTCAGCTCCGGATCGATCACGTCCGGCCCGCTGACCAGGCCGGGGTCCGCCGAGACCCCGCACTTGTCGGCCATCAGCCGCAGCAGGTCGCCCTCGCCCCAGCCCCACTCCGGGTCGAGCCCCAGCAGCGCCCGCGGATCCCGCGCCGCGAACAGTCGGTAACTGCGCAGGCTGTCCTCACGGGAGGTCGCCACGGGCCCGGCCAACCGGGCGGCCAGCAGATGCGCACGCAGCGCGCCGGTGCTCAACACCCCTCCGATGCTGCCGCGCCCTCACCTGTGTCAGGGCCAAAACCCCGGATACTCCCCACACTTGGGCTAAAAAACGGCGGGCCTCAGGCCAGCAGCCCCCGCAGCGGGAACACGGCCCGCCGCGTGGCGAGCACCGCCTGGTCGATCCGGTCCGCCGGATCGTAACCGCCGTCCCAGTCACGCCAACTGACGGACCGCCCGTCCGTCATCCGCGCCGGCGCGAGCTGCCGCGTCCGCGCGTACACCTCGTCGCGCCACGACGCCGGCACGGCGGACGCCGGATCGACCGGCCGGTGCGCCGCGATCCCCACCAGGTGCGTCCACGACCGCGGTACGACCTCCACGACCGCGTACCCGCCGCCGCCCAGCGCCACCCACCGCCCGTCGGCGTGCTCGTGCGCCAGCCGGTGGCAGGCCTCCTGCACCTCCCGCTGCGCGTCCAGGGACACCGCCAGGTGCGCCAACGGGTCCTCGAAGTGCGTGTCGGCCCCGTGCTGCGTCACCAGCACCTGCGGCCGGAACTCCGCCAGCAGCTCCGGCACCACCGCGTGGAAGGCCCGTACCCAGCCCTCGTCACCGGTCCCGGCCGGCAGTGCCACGTTCACGGCCGTGCCCTCGGCCGCGCCCGGCCCGCCCGTCTCCTCGGGCCAGCCGGTCTGCGGGAACAGCGTCCGCGGGTGCTCGTGCAGGGAGATGGTCATGACCCGCGGGTCGTCCCAGAAGGCCGCCTGGACCCCGTCCCCGTGGTGGACGTCCACGTCCACGTACGCCACCCGCTCCGCGCCCAGCTCCAGCAGCCGGGCGATCGCGAGCGCCGCGTCGTTGTAGATGCAGAAGCCGGCCGCCCCGCCCGGCATCGCGTGGTGCAGCCCGCCCGCGAAGTTCACCGCGTGCTCGGCCTCACCGCGCCACACGGCCTCGGCCGCGCCCACCGACTGCCCGGCGATCAGGGCGGAGGCCTCGTGCATGCCGCGGAACGCAGGGTCGTCCACGGTGCCCAGCCCGTACGAGCCGTCGGCGACGCCGGGATCGGCGGAGACCTCCCGCACGGCGGCCACGTAGTCCTCCCGGTGGACCAGCCGCAGGGTCGAGTCCCCGGCCGGCCTGGCGGCCCGTACCGCCATCTCCCGGTCCAGCCCGAAGGCGCGGACCAGACCCATGGTCAGCGCCAGGCGCACCGGGTCCATCGGATGGCTCGGTCCGAAGTCATACCCCGTTACCGCCTCGTCCCACATCAACAACCCGCGGCCGCTCATGCCCGCCACCGTATCGGGCCCCCTCCGCGCCGAACGAGCGGGCATGGACCAGAGTGACGAGGACCAGGGCCATCGGTACGAGCATGGCGCCGCGGTAGCTCCAGGCGTCGCCCAGGGCGCCGACGAGCGGGGAGCCGACCAGGAAGCCCACGTAGTTGAAGATGTTCAGCCGTGCGATCGCGGCGTCGGACGCGCCGGGGAAGAGCCGGCCCGCGGCGGCGAAGGTCTGCGGCACGATCACGCACAGCCCGAGCCCGAGGAGGGTGAAGCCGGCCATGCCGGACCACGCCCCGGGCGCCGCGGCCACCACGGCGAACCCGGCGGCCGCGACCAGCGTGCCGGCCCGTACGACGGCCACCGCACCGAAGCGGCGCACGCCGAGGTCCCCGACGGCCCGGCCGAGCAGCGTCGTCACCATGTACACGTTGTAGGGCACGGTCGCCAGCTGCTCGGAGCTGCCGAGGACGTCCTGGAGGTACTTGGCGCTCCAGTTCGCGACGGTCGAGTCACCGATGTACGCGCAGGCCATGACGAGGCACAGCGGCAACAGCAGCCGGAACACGAGGCCGGAGCCGGCCGCGCCGGGGGCCTCCCCGGCGACCGGCTGCGCTCCCTGCTGGTCGACGTACCAGCGGGACCCGAGGAAGGCCGCCGGCAGCAGGAGCAGCACGGCCGGGAGGTAGGAGGTGAACAGCGACAGGTGCCAGTGCGCCCCCGCCCAGGCGGCGGAGGCCCCGACGATCCCGCCGAGGCTGTACGCGGCGTGGAAGCCCAGCATGATGCTGCGGCCGTAGTCGCGCTGGAGGCTCACGCCGAGCATGTTCATGGACGCGTCGAGCCCGCCGACCGCCAGCCCGAACGCGCCCAGTGCCAGCGCCACCTGCCACATCCCGGACCCGGCGCCGACACCCAGGAGGGCCAGCAGCACCAGGGGCTGCGTCCAGCGCAGCACCCGGCTCGGCGGGACGCTCCGCACCAGCTTCTCGGTGGCGACGCTGGCGACTCCCGCCAGCACGGGCACGGCGGCCAGGAAGAGCGGCAGCAGGCCGTCGGATATGCCGTACCGGTCCTGGATGGCGGGGATCCTCGTCACGAGGAGCGCGAAGGTGACCCCCTGGGCGAAGAAGCTGAGGCCCAGGGAGGCCCTGCCGCGGCGCAGGCGCACGTCAGTCATGGCCGCACAGCGTAGGCCCCGTGCCTACCGGTGGGTAGATGGATCACACGGCGAGTTTGGGCAGCAGCTCGTCCATCGCGCCGAAGTACCCGGTCGCCCCGGCGAGCCGCTCGACGGGGGTCATCGCCGTGAACGCGTACACGTCCATGCCGGCGGCCACGGCGGCCTGGACGCCGAGCCCGCTGTCCTCGACGACGACGCAGCGCTGCGGTGCGACCCCCATGCGCGCGGCGGCGTGCAGGAACAGGTCGGGGGCGGGCTTGCCCTTGCCGACGTCCTCGGCGCTGAAGAGGCGGGCGTCGTCGAAGAACTCGGTGAGCCCCGCGCTGCGGTGCCCGACCCGGATGCGCTGGTGGCTCCCGGAGGAGGCGAGGCAGTACGGGATCCCGCGCTCCTTGAGCTCCGCCAGGACGTCCCGCGCACCCTGTACGGCCTTGAGCTCGCGTTCGAAGGCCGCGAACACCCGGCCGTGGAAGACCTCGTCGAAGTCTTCCGGCAGCCGCTGCCCGGTCCGCTCGAGCACGAGGTCGTGGATGCGGTGCATCGCGGATCCCATGTAGTCGCGGAGGGAGTCCTCGTAGCTGGTGGGGTGGCCCAGCTCGGTCAGGTAGCCGGCCAGGATGCGGTTCGAGATCGGCTCGCTGTCGACCAGCACGCCGTCGTTGTCGAAGATGACGAGTTCATAGCCCATGACCCCGACCCTAAAGGTACGGGGATCATCGGCCCGTAAACGCAGAAAAGCCCCGCACCAGAAGGTGCGGGGCTTTCCCACAATGATTGTTCGGCGGCGTCCTACTCTCCCACAGGGTCCCCCCTGCAGTACCATCGGCGCTGAAAGGCTTAGCTTCC
>NZ_JBIVNX010000029.1:0-103886 GCF_044753805.1 Streptomyces sp. NPDC093225 | reverse complement strand
CAGGGGCGGAGCCCCCTTGCCCCAGGGGTGGGCCTGCCGCAGGGCCTGCAGGCCATACCGGGTCAAGCGCCGAGGGGACCCACACACCACGGGACCCACCCCCGAAGCGAGCCGCCCGAAGCCCCCGCCCCACCCCTCGAAGCGAGCCCACCCCAAGGCGAACCCACCCGAGCCCGGCGCCCCACCGCCCAGCCCCCGCAGTCAGGCGCCGGTCGCCACCGGCAGGTCGGACGGCAGGCCCCACTCGCCCCACGAGCCGTCGTACACCGACAGCTCGTCGTACCCGGCGAGTTCGGCGCCGAGGGCCAGTACGCAGGCCGTGACCCCCGACCCGCAGCTGAAGTACAGCCGCTCTCGGTCCCCGGCCAGGCCGCTGAAGGCGGCCCTCAGCTCGGGCGCCGACCGCATGCGGCCCGCGGCCTGCACCTCGCCGAAGGGGAGGTTCAGCGAGCCGGGCATGTGGCCGCCGCGCAACCCGGGCCGGGGCTCGGGAGCCGTCCCGGCGAACCGTTCCCGCGTCCGGGCGTCGAACACGGCCGAGCCGGGGTCGGCCAGCGCCGCCGTCACCTCCGCGCTCCCCACGAGCAGCCCGGGACGCGGCCGGGCGGTGAAGTCCCCGCGCCCCCAGGAGCCCGTCGTGAGGGGCCGCCCGGACTCCACCGGCAGGCCCGCCGCCTCCCAGGCCGGCAGCCCGCCGTCGAGGACCGCCACCCGGTCGAAGCCCATCGCCCTGAACATCCACCGGGCGCGGGCGCTGGAGTAGACGCCGGCGGCGTCGTAGACGACCACGGTGCTGGCGTCGTCGATGCCGAGGGCCCGGGCCTCCTCCGTGAACGCGTCGGCACCCAGCATCGTGTGCGGCAGCGGGCTCGCATGGTCCGAGAACGCCCCGTCGATGTCGAAGACCCGTGTGCCGGGGATGCGGCGCTCGGTGCCGCGGTGGGCGCCGACCGACGCGTCGAGGACGACCAGATCCGGGGTGCCGAGCCGGGCGGCGAGCCACTCGCCGTCGGTGAGGGGGCCAAAGGGCATGGTGAACCGCCGTTCGCTCGGATGGCCGGACGATCAAGATCGCAGCGGGCGTCGCGGCCTGTCAACCGCCGCGGCGCGCACCCGCAACGGCCCACGAACGGACGTGCGCCCGAGCCCCCGCACCCGTACGTCCGACCGATCTGACCCATCCCGAGCCACCCACCAACCACCCACCAAACCCAGCCACTCGCCAACCCATCCCGAGCCCACCCCCAGCCACCCGCCAACCCATCCCGAGCCCACCCCCAGCCACCCGCCAACCCATCCCGAGCCCACCCCCAGCCACCCGCCAACCCATCCCGAGCCCACCCCCACCCACCACCCACCCCCACACACACACCACCCACCCCCACCCACCAGTCCACAAAGCACCCGTCATTCGATCGGATCAGGTCGGTGCTCCTCCCCCGGCTCGGGCAGCAGCCCGGCCTCCCGCAGGCGGGTCAGGGTGCGCTGCTCGTGCACCAGGCGCCCCACCAGCGCCCCGCCGTACACCACGAACCCCACGCCCACCAGCCAGGACTGCACGACGAGCAGCGTGCCGAACGGGCCGTAGACGACGGCATTGGAGGCGATCAGGGGCGAGAACACCAGCTGCGAGAAGATCCGCAGGCCCAGCAGCCCCAGCGTGGTGGCCACCGCGCCGGGCAGCAGCGCGCGCCAGCGGACCCGCCCGCCGAGCAGCAGTCGCTGCGAGACCCAGAAGAACAGGCAGGTGCCCACGACGTCGGCCAGGCCGGACAGCACGGTGCCGGCCAGGCCCGCGGTGGGGGAGGAGACCGCGATCAGCACCCCGAGGAAGAAGATCAGCAGCGCCAGCCACACCACGTGCCGCCACATGGTGTGCCAGCGGGCGGTGGGCAGGTCCCACACCTTTTCGTAGCCGGTCTGCACGGCCGACCCGAAGGTCAGGCCGAAGACGGCGAGGGCGGCCAGACCGAAGGCGGTGGTCCGCTCGAGGGCCTGGCCGCCGGAGTCGAAGAGCAGCTCGATCTGGCGCCGGGAGGTCTCCGACACCGCGAGCCCCTGCCCCAGCCACCGGCCGAAGCCCCGGAAGCTCTCGGGTGCGGCCGCGGCGACCACGATGAGGAGCGGGACGAGCGTGAGGAAGCCGAGCGCCGCGAACCCCATGGCCCGGTGCATCAGCTCCATCTCGCGCCCGCGGCTCCACGCCAGCCCGACGGCGGACCCGGTCACCCGGTCGTGCAGGTGCCGGAGCCGATGGGCGTCCCCGGATCCCGCGCCCGACGTCTTCGGTGTCACACTTCCTGACTACCACGAACCGGGCTATACCCCGCCAAACCGGCGGCAGACGGGTGGTTTCCGGTTCCCTCCCGGGCGTGTCCCTTCCGACGGCCGCGCCGGACGTGCGCGGCCCGCCTCAGTCGGCCGCCCGCCGCCGCTCCTCGTACCCGCGCACGCCGTCCAGCATCCACGTGTCCGGCCACCGGGCCCGGTCCACCGGACCGATCAGCCGCTCGCCGGCCACGCACCGGGGGTCGTCGCGCAGGGCCAGCCCGAACACCGCGTGGATGCGGACCATCTGGTCCTCCTCGTGCAGGAGCCCGGCGAGCACGTCGGCCGTCCACGGCTCGCGGTCGGAGTGCTCCGAGAGCCAGCCGCACACCGCGGCGCGTACGCCCGCGTCCGGATCCCGGGCGAGGGAGCGCACGGCCGCCACCGCCCCCGGGCCGAGCCGCCCCGCCGCGTCGGTGTCGAGGGAGCCCAGGACCATGCCGCGCAGCCGCGGGTCCGGGTGGGCGGCGAAGGCGAGGCCCGCGGCCTCCACCTCCGGGCCGGAGTGGTCGTTGAGGCCGAGCAGGACGGAGCGCAGCACGTCGGGGTGCTCCTCCTCGCCGGCCCACGCGAGGAAAACCCCGTGGGCGCGCCGCTCGAAGGGCTCCGCGGGTGCCACGATGCCGCCGGCCATCAGCCACAGCACCTCCGCGCCGAAGATCCGCCGCCGGGGCTCCGGGTCCGTGCGCAGCGCCAGCGCAGCGGCCCAGGTCTCGTCGTCGTGCCGCTTGGCCAGGACGCCCGTGACCGTGGACCAGCCCACGTGGTCGGGGTCGGGCCGCACCAGCGCGCGGTCCATCAGCTCGTCGAACGGCGCCCGGACGCCGAACTGCTCCTCCAGCTGCGTGAGGACCGCCGCGTGCCCGTCCCGCACCGTCACCCCGCCGAGCGTGACCTCCTCGTACGCGGTCCACCACCGGCGGTCCTCGAACCGGGTCCGCACCGCCGGTCCCGTGGCGCCGGTCCGGCGGCGCAGCTCGGCCTCCGTACCGTGCTCGCTCCACGGCCGGGCGCGGGCCAGCAGTTCCGCACGCGCGTCCGGGCGAATCCGCTGCGGGTCGCCGCCCGACAGCGCCCACACGGCCACGCCCACGTACCCCGAGTCGACCGCCCGCAGCAGCGGAGTGCTGCCGTCGGGCAGCCGCCGGTACGGGTCCGCGCCGCCGTCGACCAGTGCCTCCGCCACTTCCTCGTCGAAGGCCGCCACGGCCGGACACAGCGCCGGCAGCCCCGATCCGTCGGCGGCTTCCGGATCGGCCCCGGCCGCGAGCAGCGCCCGTACGGCGTCCGCGTCCCCGGACCGCACCGCCGCGAGCAGCACCGCGTCCCCGTCCGCGTCCCCGGGCCCGACCGCTGCGATGGACACCCCGTCCCCGACCATGCCCGTCCCCCCTCCGGGCGCGCACCCGCCCCTCAGCCGAGTGAACAACCCTGCGGGGCAGTACGGCTAGACCGTCCCCCGCAGGTCCTTGATGCGCTTGATCTTGCCGACCGAGCGTTCCAGGGTCTCCGGGTCCACGATCTCGATTCCCACCGAGACGCCGATGTTCTCCTTCACCGCCCGTACGATCGCGCCGGCCGCCGCCTCGCGCTCCGCGGCGGTGGCGTCCCGGCGGGCCTCCGCGCGCACCGTGAGGGCGTCCAGCCGGCCCTCGCGGGTCAGCCGGAGCTGGAAGTGCGGGGCCACCCCCGGGGTGCGGAGGAGGATCTCCTCGATCTGGGCGGGGTACAGGTTCACGCCCCGCAGGATGATCATGTCGTCGCTGCGGCCCGTCACCTTCTCCATCCGCCGGAAGGCCGGCCGCGCCGTCCCCGGCAGCAGCCGCGTCAGGTCCCGGGTGCGGTACCGGACCACCGGCATGGCCTCCTTCGTGAGCGAGGTGAACACCAGCTCGCCGAACTCGCCCTCCGGCAGGACCTCCCCGGTGAGCGGGTCCACCACCTCGGGCAGGAAGTGGTCCTCCCAGACGGTGAGCCCGTCCTTGGTCTCGACGCACTCCTGCGCCACGCCCGGGCCCATCACCTCCGACAGTCCGTAGATGTCGACGGCGTCGATGCCCAGGCGCTCCTCGATCTCGCGGCGCATCTCCTCGGTCCAGGGCTCGGCGCCGAAGATCCCGGTCCGCAGCGAGGTCGAGCGCGGGTCCACGCCCTGGCGCTCCATCTCGTCCAGCAGGGTGAGCATGTAGGACGGCGTCACCATGATGATCTCGGGCCTGAAGTCCTGGATCAGGCGGACCTGGCGCTCCGTCATGCCGCCCGAGGCCGGGATGACCGTGCAGCCGAGGCGTTCGGCCCCGTAGTGGGCGCCGAGGCCGCCGGTGAAGAGCCCGTACCCGTAGGCCACGTGGACCTTGTGTCCCGGGCGGCCGCCCGCGGCGCGGATGGAGCGGGCCACCACGTCGGCCCAGGTGTCCAGGTCCCGCTCGGTGTAGCCGACCACCGTGGGTAGGCCGGTGGTGCCGCTGGATGCGTGCAGCCGCCGGATCTCCGACTCGGGGACGGCGAACATCCCGAAGGGGTAGTTGTCGCGCAGGTCCGCCTTGGTGGTGAAGGGGAAGCGGGCCAGGTCCGCGAGGGCCGTGAGGTCCTCCGGGCGCACGCCGGCCTTGTCGAAGGCGTCGCGGTAGAAGGGCACCCGGTCGTAGGCGCGCCGCAGGGTCTCGCGCAGCCGGGTGAGCTGCAGCGCCTCCAGCTCCTCGCGGGTGAGCCGTTCCGCCGTGTCCAGGAGATCCGTCATGCCGAACGATCATTCGGTAGAGGGGCGGCCGCGTCAAGAACTCGGGCGCGCAAGCCTCCCCGGGCTGCTTGGATGGCGGCCATGTCGATCTTCACTTCCTCTGACGGGACCGAGCTGGCCTACCGGGTCGAGGGCACGGGCGCGCCCCTCGTCTGCCTCCCCGGCGGCCCCATGCGCGCCGCCGAGTACCTCGGCGACCTCGGCGGGCTGACCCGCACCCGGCGGCTGGTCCGGCTCGACCTGCGCGGCACCGGCGGCTCCGCGGTCCCGGCCGACCGGGGCACGTACCGGGTCGACCGACAGGTCGCCGACGTCGAGGCGCTGCGCGTCCACCTCGGGCTGGAGCGCCTGGACCTGCTCGCCCACTCGGCGGGCGGCAACCTCGCCCAGCTGTACGCCGCCGCGTACCCGGAGCGGGTGCGCCGCATGGTCCTCGTCACGCCCACGTCCTGGGCGCTGGGGCTCGGGACCACGACGGAGCAGCGGCTCGCGGCGGCCCGGCGGCGGGCCGGCGAGCCGTGGTTCGAGGAGGCCTACCCGGCCCTGGAGAAGTTCTACGCCGGCGGCGACTGGGACGACCGCATGCTGCCGTTCTTCTACGGGCGCTGGGACGCGGCGGCCGAGGCGCACGCGGCCCGCGACGAGGACCAGACCAACCTGGAGGCCGCCGAGGCGTTCGGCGCCGAAGGCGCCTACGACCCGCCCGCCACGCGCGCCGCGCTCGCCCGACTGACCTCAGAGGTCCTGGTCCTGGCGGGCGCGTACGACGGCAACCCGACCCCGGAGCTCGCCGAGGAGCTGGCGGCCCTCTTCCCGGCCGGCCGGTGCGTGGTCCAGGCGGACGCCGGCCACTTCCCGTGGGTCGACGCCCCGGAGTGGTTCGCGGACACGGTGGAGGCGTTCCTGGCGGAGTGAGGGAGGGGCGGCCGGGCGGCTCGGCGCGGGGGCGGCTCCAGGAGTGCGGGGGCGGGGCCGGGGCCGACCGCGTGGCCCCGCGGGCGTCCGTGCGTGTCCCGCGGCCCCGGTCCGGTACCCGGCACGAGGCTGGGCGGATGCACGCCGTCCTGCACGCCCTGTCCATCACCGGCGCGATGACCTGGCAGATCACGTGGGCCCTCGTCCTCGGCTTCACGCTGTCCGCCATCGTCCAGGCGGTCGTCCGCACCTCCAGCGTCGTGTCCCTGCTCGGCGACGACCGCCCCCGCACGCTCGCGGTCGCCGCGGGGCTGGGCGCGGCGTCGTCCTCGTGCTCGTACGCCGCGGTGGCGCTGGCCCGCTCCCTGTTCCGCAAGGGGGCGCACTTCACCTCCGCGATGGCCTTCGAGATCGCCTCCACCAACCTCGTCATCGAACTGGGGGTGATCCTGGCGCTGCTGATGGGCTGGCAGTTCACGGCCGCCGAGTTCGTCGGCGGCCCCGTGATGATCGTCGTACTGGCGGTGCTGTTCCGGCGGTTCCTCCGCGCGGACCTGCTGCGCGAGGCGCGCGACCAGGCCGAGCGCGGTGTGGCCGGCTCCATGGAGGGCCACGCCGCGATGGACATGTCGGTGCGGGCCGAGGGCTCCCTGGCGCGCCGGCTGTTCTCCCGAGAGGGGTACACGTCGGTCTCGCACGTCTTCGTCATGGAGTGGGCGGCCATCCTGCGCGACGTGGTGGTCGGGCTGCTGATCGCCGGGGCCGTCGCCGCCTGGGTGCCGGACTCCTTCTGGCACGGCTTCTTCTTCGAGGGGCACCCGCTCGCCGCCAAGCTGTGGGGCCCGCTGATCGGCCCGCTGGTCGCGATCGCGTCCTTCGTGTGCTCGGTCGGCAACGTGCCGCTCGCCGTCGTGCTGTGGCAGGGCGGCATCAGCTTCGGCGGCGTGGTCTCCTTCATCTTCGCCGACCTGCTGATCGTGCCGATCCTGAACATCTACCGGAAGTACTACGGACGCCGGACGGCCCTGTTCCTGCTCGTCACGTTCTACACCGCGATGGTCGTCGCCGGGTACGTCGTCGAGCTCCTCTTCGGCGCGCTGGGCCTCATCCCCGACCAGGCGGACGCCGAGCTCCCGACCGACGGGGTGAGCTGGGACTACACCACCTACCTCAACATCGCCTTCCTGCTCCTCGCGGCCGCGTTCGTCGTGCGCTTCTTCCGCACCGGGGGTCGGGAGATGCTGCGCATGATGGGCGGCGGCCCGCCGGCGCCGGGCGGCGCGCCCGCCCACGAGCACTGACGGGGCGCCCGCCCACGAGCACCGCCGCGGTGCCCGTCCCGCATCCGCGGGCCGGACGCCCCGGCGGCCGAGCGGCGCGGGCCGTCCGTCGCGGCCGCCGTACGGAACTAGTCCGCAGCTGCGCCCCGGTCCGCCGCCGTGGCGACCTCGCGGGCCCACCGGTAGTCCGCCTTGCCGCTCGGCGAGCGCTGGACGACGTCGGCGATCACCAGCTGGCGCGGGATCTTGTAGCCGGCCAGCCGGGTCCGGCAGTGCGTCTGGATCTCCTCCAGCGTGGGGGCGGGCGCGCCGGACCGGAGCTGCACCACCGCCGCCACGTGGCTGCCCCACCTGGCGTCCGAGACCCCGGCGACCAGCACGTCGTACACGTCCGGATGGGCCTTGAGGGCCTGCTCGACCTCCTCCGGGTAGACCTTCTCGCCCCCGGTGTTGATGCACTGCGAGCCGCGCCCGAGGACGGTGACGATGCCGTCCTCGTCGACGGTGGCCATGTCGCCGAGCAGTACCCAGCGCTCGCCCGCGCGCTGGAAGAAGGTCTCCGCGGTCTTCGCGGCGTCGTTGTAGTAGCCGAGCGGTACGTGGCCGCGCTGGGCCAGCCGTCCCGGCACGCCCACCGGCACCGGTTCGTGGGTGACCGGGTCCACGACCCGGGTGCGCTCGTTGACCTCCAGCCGGAAGCCCTTCTCCGGGCCCGAGTCGTCGGTGGCCCGACCGTTGGAACCGGACTCGGAGGAGCCGAAGTTGTTCAGCAGCATCACGGCGGGGGCCAGCCGCCGGAACTCGTCGCGCACCGACTCCGACATGATCGCGCCCGAGGAGGACACGCTGAAGAGGGAGGACAGGTCGGTGCCGGCCAGCGGCCCCTTGAGGGCGTCGATCAGCGGCCGCAGCATCGCGTCCCCCACCAGCGAGACGCTGGAGACCTTCTCCTTCTCGATCGTGCGGAGCAGTTCCTCCGGCACGTACTTGCGGTGGATGACGATCCGCTGGCCGTAGTTGAAGGCCACGAAAGACGTCAGCGTCGACGTGCCGTGCATCAACGGGGGAGCGGGGAAGAAGGTCAGTCCGGCGCCACGGGCGGCCACCCGCTCGGCCAACTCCTCCGGCCGCTTGACCGGCTCGCCCGTCGGTTCGCCGCCGAACAGCCCCGCGAAGAACAGGTCCTCCTGGCGCCACATCACGCCCTTGGGCATCCCGGTCGTACCGCCGGTGTAGATGATGAACAGGTCGTCGGGCGAGCGGGGCGGGAACCCGCGCTCCGGCGATCCCTCCGCCTCGGCGTCCGCGTACGCCACCGGCGCGATCGCGGGCTCGGGCGCCCCCTCGGGGACGTCGCCCACCCGTACCAGGTGGCGCAGCTTCTCCGTCTGCGGCAGCGCGGCCGCCACCCGCGCGGTGAACTCGCCGTCGAAGACCAGTGCCGCCAGGTCCGCGTCCCGGTAGAGGTAGACCAGCTCGTCCTCGACGTAGCGGTAGTTCACGTTGACCGGCACCAGGCGCGCCTTCAGGCAGGCCAGTACGGTCTGGAGGTACTCCACCCCGTTGTAGAGGTGCAGCCCGAGGTGTTCGCCCGGGCGCAGGCCCCGGTCGATCAGGTGGTGGGCGAGCCGGTTGGCCGCCGCGTCCAGCTCCCGGTAGGTCAGCCGGCGCTCGGCGCCGGTGCCCGGGTGGTCGACGTACACGAGCGCCTCGCGGTCCGGGACCACGTCCACCACCGACTCGAACAGGTCGGCAAGGTTGTACTCCACCACGTCCTCCTGACCCGGGAACGACCTCGTCCGCACGGGTTCCGTACGGATGGCTGCCGATTACAACGTCGACCGCTCCAACAGGGAAGGGCGCCGCCCAAGAAATCTGACTGACTGTCAGAAAACTATTGAACTGCACGGGCCCCTCCTGCAACCTGTTCTAGGTCTTGAGACGGGAGGACGGCAATGGGCGGGACGGAACACCTCACCGTGGAGCGCCGCGGCGCCACGCTGGTGCTCACCATGAACAGACCGGAGGCCAAGAACGCGCTCTCGCTACCCCTGCTGGTGGGCCTGTACGACGGCTGGCTGGCGGCCGACGAGGACGACGCGATCCGGTCCGTCGTCCTGACCGGCGCGGGCGGCGACTTCTGCGCGGGCATGGACCTCAAGGCCCTGGCGGGCCGGGGAATGGCCGGCGACCACTACCGCGACCGCCTCAAGGCCGACCCCGACCTGCACTGGAAGGCCATGCTCCGCCACCACCGGCCCCGCAAGCCGGTCATCGCCGCCGTCGAGGGGTACTGCGTCGCCGGCGGGACCGAGATCCTCCAGGGCACCGACATCCGGGTGGCCGCCGAGAGCGCCACCTTCGGGCTCTTCGAGGTCAAGCGAGGGCTGTTCCCCATCGGCGGCTCCACCGTCCGCCTCCAGCGCCAGATCCCGCGCACCCACGCCCTGGAGATGCTGCTCACCGGCCGCCCGTACACCGCGGCCGAGGCGGAGCGGATCGGCCTGGTCGGCCGCGTGGTCCCCGACGGCACCGCGCTCGAGGCGGCCCTCGGGATCGCCGAACAGATCAACGCCTGCGGCCCGCTCGCCGTCGAGGCCGTCAAGGCCTCCGTCTACGAGACCGCCGAGCTGACCGAGACCGAGGGCCTCGCCTCCGAACTCACCCGCGGCTGGCCGGTCTTCGACACCGCGGACGCCAAGGAGGGCGCCCGCGCCTTCGCCGAGAAGCGCCCGCCGGTCTACCGGCGCGCCTGACCCCCTCCGCCCGGCCGCGGCGCGCCGCGACACGAGCGCGCGAGCAGCCGGAACATCCAGAACAGCAGCCGGAACAGCCGGAACAGCAGCGCGAGCAGCCGCCCGAACCGTCCCCGCAGCCGCCCGAGCCGCCCGAGAAGGAGCCCTGACCGCCGTGTCCGAAGTCCTCAGTGCGCCCCTGGTCGTCGAGTTCCCCTTCACCCGCTCCCTCGGTCCGGTCCAGAGCGCCTTCCTCACCGGACTGCGCGAGCGGACCGTCCTCGGCGTCACGACCTCCGACGGGAAGGTGATGGTGCCGCCCGTCGAGTACGACCCCGTCACCGCAGCCGAGATCCGCGAGCTCGTCGAGGTCGGCACCACCGGCACCGTGACCACCTGGGCCTGGAACCCCCGGCCGCGCCCCCACCAGCCCCTCGACACCCCGTTCGCCTGGGTGCTCGTACGGCTCGACGGCGCCGACACCGCGCTGCTCCACGTCCTCGACGCCCCCGGCCCGGACGCGGTGCGCACCGGCATGCGGGTACGGATCCGCTGGGCCGCCGAACGCACCGGCGCCATCACCGACATCGCCTGCTTCGAACCGCACGGGGACGACGCCGCGCAGACTGCGGCCGCCCCGCACGACGGCGTCTTCGCGGACCCCGTCACCGGCATCGTCGCCGAGGCCCGCCTCGACTACACCTACAGCCCCGGCCGGGCCCAGACCGCCTACATCAACGCCCTCGCCGAGCGCCGCACCGTCGGCGAGCGCTGCCCGTCCTGCCACAAGGTGTACGTACCGCCCCGCGGCGCCTGCCCCACCTGCGGCGTCGCCACCACCGACCGCGTCGAGGTCGGGCCCGCCGGCACCGTCACCACCTTCTGCATCGTCAACATCAAGGCCAAGAACCTCGACATCGAGGTGCCGTACGTGTACGCGCACATCGCCCTGGACGGCGCCGGCCTCGCCCTCCACGGCCGGATCGGCGGCATCCCGTACGACCAGGTCCGCATGGGGCTGCGGGTGGAACCGGTGTGGACCGAGGGCGGCCGCCACCCCGACCACTACCGGCCCACCGGCGAGCCGGACGCCGACTACGACGCGTACAAGGAGCTGCTCTGATGGCACACGCCGCACCGGCGAACGGCACCGACGACCGCGACATCGCCGTGGTCGCCTTCGCGCAGAGCGACCACCTGCGCCGCACCGACGAGCTCAGCGAAGTCGAGATGGTCATGCCGGTCCTCCACGAGGTCCTGGCCCGCACCGGACTGAAGGCCGGCGAGATCGGCTTCACCTGCTCCGGCTCCAGCGACTACCTGGCCGGCCGCGCCTTCTCCTTCACCATGACCCTCGACGGCGTCGGCGCCTGGCCCCCCATCTCCGAGTCCCACGTCGAGATGGACGGCGCCTGGGCCCTGTACGAGGCCTGGGTCAAGCTCCGCACCGGCGAGGCCGACACCGCCCTCGTCTACGCCTACGGCAAGTCCTCGCCCGGCTCCGTGCGCGACGTCCTCACCCGCCAGCTCGACCCGTACTACGTCGCCCCCCTCTGGCCGGACTCCGTCGCCCTCGCGGCCCTCCAGGCCCGGGCACTGATCGACGCCGGCGACACCGACGAGGCCGCCCTGGCCGCCGTCGCCGCACGCAGCCGCACCGCGGCCGCCGACGCCAACCCGCACGCCCAGCTGCGCGGCGAACTCCCCATGGGCGACCACGAGGTGGCCCCGCTGCGCACCGGGGACTGCCCGCCCGTCGGCGACGGCGCCGCCGCCGTGATCCTGGCCGCCGGGGACACCGCCCGCCGGCTCTGCGCCCGCCCCGCCTGGATCCGCGGGATCGACCACCGCATCGAGGCGCACGGCCTCGGCCTGCGCGACCTCACCGACTCGCCCTCCACCCGGCTGGCCGCCCGACGCGCCGGCCTCTTCGACCGCCCGGTCGACACCGCGGAACTGCACGCGCCCTTCACCTCCCAGGAGGTGGTCCTGCGCAAGGCCCTCGGCCTCGGCGACGACGTCACCGTCAACCCCTCCGGGGGCGCCCTGGCCGCCAACCCGATGATGGCCGCCGGCCTCATCCGCATCGGCGAGGCCGCCGCCCGCATCCACCGCGGCGCCTCCGACCGCGCCGTCGCACACGCCACCTCCGGCCCCTGCCTCCAGCAGAACCTGGTCGCCGTCCTGGAAGGAGACGCGTCATGAGCAAGGAGCCCGTGGCCGTCGTCGGAATCGGCCAGACCAAGCACGTGGCCGCCCGCCACGACGTGTCCATCGCCGGCCTCGTCCGCGAGGCCGCCCGGCGCGCCCTCGACGACGCCGGACTCGACTGGGCGGACGTCGACGCGGTCGTCATCGGCAAGGCCCCCGACTTCTTCGAGGGCGTCATGATGCCGGAGCTCTACCTCGCCGACGCCCTCGGCGCGGTCGGCAAGCCCATGCTCCGCGTCCACACGGCCGGCTCCGTGGGCGGCTCCACCGCGCTCGTCGCCGCCAACCTGGTCGCGGCCCGGGTCCACCGGACCGTCCTGACCCTCGCGTTCGAGAAGCAGTCCGAGTCCAACGCCATGTGGGGCCTGTCCCTGCCGGTCCCCTTCCAGCAGCCGCTGCTCGCCGGCGCCGGCGGCTTCTTCGCCCCGCACGTGCGCGCCTACATGCGGCGCACCGGCGCCCCCGACACCGTCGGCTCCCTCGTCGCCTACAAGGACCGCCGCAACGCGCTGAAGAACCCCTACGCCCACCTCCACGAGCACGACGTCACCCTGGAGAAGGTCCAGGCCTCGCCCATGCTCTGGGACCCCATCCGCTACTCCGAGACCTGCCCGTCCTCCGACGGCGCCTGCGCCATGGTCCTCACCGACACCGAGGGCGCCCGGCGCGCCCCGCACCCGCCGGCCTGGCTGCACGGCGGGGCGATGCGCAGCGAGCCCACCCTCTTCGCGGGCAAGGACTTCGTCTCCCCGCAGGCCGGCAAGGACTGCGCCGCCGACGTCTACCGGCAGGCCGGCATCACCGACCCGCGCCGGCAGATCGACGCCGTCGAGATGTACGTGCCGTTCTCCTGGTACGAGCCCATGTGGCTGGAGAACCTCGGCTTCGCGCAGGAGGGCGAGGGCTGGAAGCTCACCGAGTCGGGCGTCACCGAACTCGACGGCGACCTGCCCGTGAACCCCTCCGGCGGCGTGCTCTCCACCAACCCCATCGGCGCCTCCGGCATGATCCGCTTCGCCGAGGCGGCCCTCCAGGTCCGCGGCCGCGCCGGCGAGCACCAGGTCCCCGGCGCCCGGCGCGCCCTGGGCCACGCCTACGGCGGCGGCGCCCAGTTCTTCGCGATGTGGCTGGTCGGCTCGGAGCCGCCGAACACGTGACGGGGCGCGCCCCGCCCGCAGCCGCCCGTTCGTACGGACGTACGGGCGGCGGCAGGGGCCCACCGCGGCGATCTGTCCGGCACCCGGCCGCGTCGCTACCCTGGGCCACCGGACGACGCAAGCGACCGGAGGGAGCCAGCATGACCATTCAGCCGATGACCGGGTGGGGCAAGCCGGACCTGGACCTGAGCAACGCGGACTGGCAGTCCAGCAGCCAGGGGGCGGGGGACGTCCAGATCGCGTTCGTCGAGGGATTCATCGCGATGCGCAACGGCGAGCGCCCCGAGAGCCCCTCCCTGATCTTCGCCCCGGACGAGTGGCGGGCCTTCGTCCTGGGCGCCCGCGAGGGCGAGTTCGACCTGACATGACCAGGTGACACCCCCACCCGCCGCCACGCCGCCCGGGACCGTCGTGCCCGGGCCGGCGGGGCCGGTTGTCAGCGGCCGGAGCTAGCCTCCCGGCATGAACGATCACCTGCTGGACCGGATCGCCGGCGACCCCGCGATCGCCGCGTACCTCGCCTGGCCGGGCGACTTCGTCGTCGACCGCGACCGAGAGCCCGTGGAGCCCGTCGTACTGCCCACCGGCGCGCACCTCGAGGTCATCGGCGGCTGCGGGGCGGGCGGCAGCTACTTCCTGGTGGGACCCGAGGGCAGCCCCGACCGGCCGGTCCTGTACGCCGACTCCGAGGGCGGGGCCACGCTCCTGGCCGAGGACCTCGCCGAGGCCGTGACGCTGATCGCCTGCCTGCCGTACTGGCGGGACGCCGGGCACGGGCATCCGCTGGCCGACCTCGACGAGGAACTGCGCGAGATGCACCCGGAGTTCGAGGCCGACCGGGACCGGACCCTGGCCGCGCTCGGACTCGCCCCCGTCCCGCAGGAGGAGGCCCTGGCCCGACTGCGCGCCACCGCCGCCCGTACGGCTCCCGGCCACCTGCCCTTCGTACCGGACGACGACCACCTCCCGTACGAGCCGCTGTTCGGCGACCCGGGCGAGTAGTCGCCCCCGCCCCGCCGTCAGCCCAGCAGTTCCCGGAGCCGCCCCGGTGGGCGGTGCCACGACATCGGCGTCGACGCGCGGGTCGGCGTACGCGAAGGCCTCGGCCGGCCGCCCGGGGCACGTGCGCCGGGCGACCACGCCACTTGCGCTCCACCCCCGGCCGTCCGGCCGGAGCCGGGGGCGCCTAGGCTCCGGTGGGTGAACGACACCACACCCCACCTGCGGATCAGGCCCGGAGGCCCGGCCGACGTACCCGCCATCCTCGACATGCTCGACTCCGCGGTGGCCTGGATGAACGCCCGCGGCAACACGGAGCAGTGGGGCACGACGCCGTACTCGAAGGCGCCCGGCGGCGTCGAGCGGGTAGAGCGGTACACGACCGAGAACCGCCCCTTCGTCGCGGAGCTGGACGGCACGCCCGTCGGCGCCGTGGTGCTGGACTCCAGGCCCAGCCCCCGGATGCCGATCGAGCCCGCCGACGAGCCCGAGGTGTACGTACGCCTGCTCGTCTCCGACCGCCGGCACGCCGGTCGCGGCATCGGGGCGGCCCTGCTGGCCCACGCCGTCGAAGAGACCCGGCGGGCGGGCGTGGACCTGCTCCGGGTCGACTGCTGGGCGGGCGGCGGGGGCGCGCTGGTCGCGTTCTACGAGCGCAACGGCTTCCGGCCCACGGACGGCTTCCTGGACGGCCGGTGGCCGGGCCAGGTGCTGGCCCGGCGCGTCGGCTGACGGCCGCCCCGGCGGCACGTTCGGACGGCGACTAAAATGTCCGGCATGGATCCGGTACGGGCGATCGCCGAGGCCCCGGCCGCGAGCGAGGCCGCCCCCGCGCGGCAAGAAGGGCCCTGATGACCGACCCCGTCACCGTTCCGACGTACGACGACGTGGCCGAGGCCGCGCTGCGGATCGAGGGGCACGCCCACCGCACCCCGGTCATGCGCTCCCGGCAGGTCAACGAACAGCTGGGCCTCGACGTGCTGTTCAAGTGCGAGAGCTTCCAGCGCATGGGCGCCTTCAAGTTCCGCGGGGCCTTCAACGCCCTGTCGCGGTTCACCCCCGCCCAGCGCGCAGCCGGCGTGGTCGCGTACTCCTCCGGTAACCACGCCCAGGCCGTCGCCCTGGCCGCCCGCCTGCTCGGCATCCCCGCCACCATCGTGATGCCGCTGGACGCCCCGGCCGCGAAGGTGGCCGCCACCAAGGGCTACGGGGGGCAGGTCGTCACGTACGACCGCTACACGGAGGACCGCGAGGAGATCGGCCGCACCCTGGCCGAGGAGCGCGGGCTCACGCTGATCCCCCCGTACGACCACCCGCACATCATCGCCGGGCAGGGCACGGCCGCGAAGGAGCTGTTCGAGGAGGCCGGGGAACTCGACGCGCTGTTCGTGCCGCTGGGCGGCGGCGGGCTCCTGTCCGGCTCCACGCTGTCGGCCCGCGCCCTCGCACCCCGCTGCCGCCTGGTCGGCGTCGAGCCCGAGGCGGGCGACGACGGCCTGCGCTCGCTCGCCGAGGGCCGCATCGTGCACATCGACACCCCCCAGACCATCGCGGACGGCGCGCAGACCCAGCACATCGGGAAGCTGCCGTTCGAGATCCTGTCCCGCGAGAAGGTGGAGGTCACGACCGCCGCCGACGACGAACTCGTCGCGTCGATGCGGCTGTTCGCCACCTACCTCAAACTCGTCGTGGAACCCACCGGCTGCCTCGGGCTCGCGGCCCTGCGCAACATGGCCCACGAACTGCCCGGCGCCCGCGTCGGCGTCATCGTCTCCGGCGGCAACATCGACCTGGCCCGCTTCGCCCAGCTCCTCCTCGGCGGCCGGCCCTAGCCGGGCCGGCCCGCGCTCACGGTCCACTGCTGGTCCGGACCGAGGACCGCCGTCATCGAGACCGTGCCGTCGTAGGGGAGCGCCGCCTCGTTCGCGAGCTCCTCCACCTCCAGTGCCTCGCCCTGGAAGAAGGTGCCGGCCGTGACGGAGAAGGCGGGGCGCGGCGTGAACCGCGGGGTCGCACCGGGCTCGGCCTGCACCGCGAAGACGGGTGCGCCGCTCAGGCCGATGCCGACGGAGGCGGTGAGGGAGTGGCACGCGTTCCTCCTCCGAAGGGCGGGGGCCGGCACCCGCGGGAGTGGTGCGCGGCGTGCCGGGGCGGTCCCCAGACTCACCTCCGCGACCGCGCTGGGAGGAGCGGCGGCCGGGCCGATCCGCCGGTCGGGCCCGCTCCTTCACCCGCCGGTGGACCTATGCTGCGCCCATGAGCGGCGAAAGCGACCTCACCAAGCTCCTCGGCGGCATGCGTCCGGAACTGAACCCTGGCCGGTACGTCTTCTGCACCGTGGCCGGCAGCGTCGTCCCGCCCGGTGTGCACCCCGTGGCCACCGTCGCCGAGGCCGAGGGGCTCACCCTCGTGCTGCGCCAGGAGGAGGCCGACGCGGAGCGGCTGGCCTACGACTACGTGGCCGGCTGGATCACCCTCCGCATCCACTCCGCCCTGGACGCGGTCGGTCTGACCGGCGCCTTCGCCCGCGAGCTCGCAGCGGCGGGGCTGAGCTGCAACGTGATCGCCGGCTACCACCACGACCACCTCTTCGTACCGGTCGAACGGGCGACCGAGGCGGTGGCGCTCCTCGAAGCGCTCGCCGCCCGCTCGGCCACCGGGACACAGGCCTGAGCCGCCCCCGGAAACGGGCCTGCGCCGCCCCGGGACACCGGCCCGAGCCGCCCCGCCCACCCGGCCCGAGCCGCCCCGCGCGGCCCGCAGGGTCACCGCGGCAAGGGCCCGTGCTGCCCCCTGGCGACGCCCTGAGCGGCCGCAACGCACCCCGCACCCGGAAACACCGGCCCGACCCGTACCATGGCCGCATGTCCTTCCTCCGCCGCCGCAGCGCCGCCACTCCCGCGGGCCCGGACTTCGATGTCCTGGCCATGGACCCGGAGGACTGGCCCGGCAACCTCGGGGCCGGTCTGCTCCCGGCCCCCGACGGCAGCTGCCAGGGCGTCTTCCTGCGCTACGACCTGTTCGGCGGCCGCGGCCCCGCGATGATCATCGGCAACCTGCCCGAGGGCTCGCCCGCCCGCGAGCTGGCCGACAAGCAGGTCCCCTTCGAGGTGACCCAGCTGCTGGCCGCCCTGGAGAACGACGAGGAGGTCGAGGTCACCGGCACCGAGGACGTCCCCGTCATGCAGGGCGACAACCTCCTCATCGTGCGGCGGATCAAGCTCTCCGAGAGCCGCATCTCGTGCGTCCAGTTCGACCGCAGCGACAACGTCCTCGTGACGATCGCCAGCTGGGACCGGCCGATCACGGACGACCTGTACGCGCTCCTGAAGCCGCTCCCGGCGGAGCTCTTCCAGACCGGCTGAGCCGCGACCGGACAGGCCGACGCGCGGCCGTCGGACCGACCGAGGCGCGGCGCGCCGGGGCGGACGACCCACCACGGGCCCGCCCCCGCCCCCGCCCGGGTCGGCCCGACCCGGCGGCCCGCCCCCCGGCCCTCACCCACCCGCGATGTCGTTCGCCGCGACGTAGCCGAAGGTCATCGCGGGCCCGATGGTCGACCCCGCCCCCGCGTAGCTGTGCCCCATCACGGCCGCGCTGGCGTTCCCCGCCGCGTACAGCCCCCGGATCACCGAGCCGTCCGCGCGCAGCACCCGCGCCCGCGCGTCCGTGACCATGCCGCCCTTGGTCCCCAGGTCGCCGGGCACGATCTTGAAGGCGTAGTAGGGCGGCAGCCACAGCGGTGCCAGGCACGAGTTCGGGCAGACCGCGGGGTCGGTGTAGTAGTGGTCGTACGCCGAGTCGCCCCGGTGCTGGTCGGGGTCCGTACCCGACCAGGCCTGCCCGTTGAACCGGTTGACCGAGGCCTTGAGCGCGGCCGCCGGGACCCCGATCTGCTGTGCCAGGGCGTCCAGGTTCCACGCCTTGCGCACCGCCCCCGACGCGTACCAGGAGTCGGGGAACGCGAAGGTCGGCGCGACGTCCTTGAACAGGTAGCGGTTGCGGTAGTTCTGATCGACGATCAGCCAGGCCGGGATGTGCCCGCCGGACCGGTCCTTCTCGTACATCACGTGCACCACGTCGCTGTACGGCGCGGCCTCGTTGACGAAGCGCGCGCCCGCCTGGTTCACGACCAGCCCGCCCGGCAGGGTCCGTTCGGCCAGGCAGAAGTACGGCTCCCCCGGCAGCGGGATCGCCGGCCCCCACCACGCGTCCTCCATCAGCGCCAGCGCCGCGCCCGCGCGCTGCCCGGCCCTGATGCCGTCGCCGGTGTTCTCCCTGGCGCCCACCGTCCACTCGGTGCCGATGGGCTGCTGCTGGTACTGGGCGCGCATCGACGCGTTGTGCTCGAAGCCGCCCGAGCCGACGACCACCCCGCGCCGGGCCCGTACCACGCCCCGTACGCCACCCTGCTCGACGACCACGCCCGTCACCGCGCCCGACGCGTCCTGCACCAGGTCGGCCAGCGGGGTGTCGAGCCACACCGGGACCCCGGCCCGCATCAGCCCGGCCCGCAGGCCGGCGGCCAGTGCCTGGCCCATGGTGAGAGGCTTCTGCCCCAGCAGGGCGGCCTTCGTGCCGCGGGCCAGGCACTCGGTGGAGACGGCCAGGCCCTTGGCGTTCACGGCGGCCAGGGTGAGCCACTTGTAGTCGGCGCTGAAGACCACCATGCCGGCCGGGACGGGCATGTACGCCGGGTTCAGGTGCGCCAGTTCGGCGCCGAGGACGTTCCCGTCGATCTGGTCCGGCTCGATGCTGCGACCGCCGGCCAACCCGCCCGGCAGATCCGGGTAGTAGTCGCTGTAGCCCTCCATGTAGCGGAACCGCAGGGGGCTGTTGGCCATGACGAGGTCCAGCATCCGGGGCCCGTTGGCGAGGAAGGCCTGCTGCCGTGCGGCCGGTACGTCGGGTCCGACCACGGCGGCGAGGTACCGGGCCGCCTTGTCGGGGGTGTCCGGCACGCCGGCGGCCAGGATGACGCTGTTGTTCGGCAGCCAGATGCCGGCGCCGGAGCGGGCCGCGGACCCGCCGAAGGTGCCGGCCTTCTCGACGACCACGCAGCTCAGGCCGCGATGGGCGGCGGTCAGGGCGGCCGTCATGCCGGCCGCACCGGAGCCGACCACCACGACGTCGTACTCGCCCAGGACGGGGGTCCCGTCCGTCCCGGCGCCGGCCGTCCCGGCGCTGGCGGCCCGGGCGGCGGCAGCCGGCAGGCCTGCGGTGATGGCTCCGGCACCCGTGCCGGCGAGCACGGTACGGCGGGACGGTCGTGCGGCACGTGCGGACATGGGCGGCTCCGGCGGACGCGAGGGCGGGCGACGGCTCCTGATGGAGCGTCAGCATATGCTGGGCGTCAGCACCGTGCTCGCGGCGACAAGACAAGTCAAGGCATACGCGGGGGTAGCGCGTATGCCTTGACGTCCCTTCCCGCCGCCCCTCTGCGGCCGGAGGTCAGCGCGTGCCGACCGCCGCCCGGACCGCCCTGCGGGCCATCCCGCAGTCGTCGTGCAGCCGGCGCAGCAGCAGCCGCTGCTCCTCGCCGCTGCTGAGCCCGCCCGCGGTGGGCGTGCTCGGTCCGGTCCCGTGCATCGACCGCTGCACGGCGGTCTCGTACGTACGGATCTCCCGCGTCAGCACGAGCATCAGGTTCACGAGGAACGCGTCCTGCGACAGCGGCCCCGCGGCCTGCGCGAGCTGGCTGATCTGGCGCCGGGCCGCGGGCGCGTCGCCCAGTACGGTCCACAGCGTCGCCAGGTCGTAGCCGGGCAGGTACCAGCCCGCGTGCTCCCAGTCGAGGAGTACCGGCCCGGCGGGGGAGAGCAGGAGGTTGGACAACAGCGCGTCGCCGTGGTTGAACTGGCGCGGCAGCCGCCCGCCGGGGCCGGCCACGGCCAGGCCGTGCAGCAGCTTCTGCAGGTCGCCGCGGTCACGGTCGGTCAGCAGCCCCAGCTCGTGGTACCGCGCGATCCGCGAGCCGTAGTCCAGCGGCCGGCCGAACAACTCGGCCGGCGGGCGCCACTGGTTGACCCGGCACACGGCGCCCAGCGCGGCCCGTACGTCGGTGCGCGGCGGCGCCTCCACCGGATGCCGCTGCAGGGCCGCCACGCGCCCGGGCATCCGTTCCACGACCAGGGTGCAGTTCTCCGGGTCGGCGGCGATCAGACGCGGCACCCGTACCGGCGGACGATGCCGGACGAACGCGCGGTATACCGCTATTTCGTGGCGGTACCGCTCGGTCCACTCCGGCGAGTGGTCCAGTAAAACCTTGGCGACCGCGGTCGCGCGTCCGGTGGTCCCCACCAGCAGCACGGACCGGGCGCTCCTGCGCAGCACCTGGACGGGGGCGAACTCGGGGCAGATCCGGTGCACCGAGGCGAGTGCCGCGCGTAGTTGCGCCCCCTGGGGGCCGGACAGGTCGAGTCTGCCGCTGAGCGGCTGCGCCGCGGCCCCCGGCATCCGCCGGGCCCGCACCGTGCCCTGCGGCGGGACGGCCGCGCCGCGGCCGGGATCGAGGAAGGGGCCGCCGCCGGCCTGGAAGGTGCGGTGCGGTCGGGTCGGGGCGGTCACGGAGGACGATGCTGCGTACATGATGAATACGTATCCCTTCGTGCGCCGACGAGTTGCGTACGCTTCCCGCCCCGGCACCCCACGGAGAGCACCATGGGGAACCATGGGATTCCGCGACACCCTGGGGAGTGCCGGCCGGTGGACCGGGTCGGGAAGGCGCATTCCTACCTGACACCCGGCGGACCGTTGCGTACCATCTGGCGGACCCTGGCGAACCCTGGCGAATAGTCGCTCGGCATCTGACCGGGGGCTAGTGTCAAGTCAGCCGAGAACCTGGGGGCTTGACGTGAGCAGAGGACCCAACACCCGCCTGAACGACCTCTTCGGCCTCGCCGGGTGGTCCAAGGGAGAACTCGCGAGGCTGGTCAACCGGCAGGCGGCGGCCATGGGCCACCACCAGCTTGCCACCGACACCTCGCGGGTGCGGCGCTGGATCGACATGGGGGAGAGCCCCCGCGAACCCGTGCCGTCGGTGCTGGCCGCCCTGTTCACCGAGCGACTCGGTCGTGTCGTGACCATCGAGGACCTCGGGTTCGCAAGACCAGGGCGCACCAGCAGGCGGCAGCCGGGCGGGGCGAAGGACAACCCCGACGGGTTGCCGTGGGCGCCGGAGCGGACGGCCGCGGTCCTCACCGAATTCACGGGAATGGACCTCATGCTCAACCGACGCGGACTGATGGGCGCGGGTGCCGCGCTCACCGCCGGCTCCGCACTCAGCGGCCACATGCACGACTGGCTGCACACGGACCCGGCCCTGTCGATGGACGCTCCCCGCTTCAACGACCCCCTCCACGCCGACCCGGCCGGCTACGACCGGTACGAGGCCGCCCCCATCGGTTCCCAGGAGATCGAGGCCCTGGAGCGCTCCGTCGAGGTCTTCCGGGCCTGGGACGCCTCGCGTGGCGGCGGCCTCCAGCGCAAGGCCGTCGTGGGCCAGCTCAACGAGGTGGGCGGGATGCTCGCGTACCGCCACCCCGAGCACCTCCAGCGCCGGCTGTGGGGCGTCGCGGCCAATCTGGCGGTGCTCGCGGGCTGGATGTCCCACGACGTGGGTCTGGAGCCCACCGCGCAGAAGTACTTCATCATCGCCGCGCACGCCGCCCGCGAGGGCGGTGACCGCCCACGGGCCGGCGAGGCCCTGTCCCGGGCGGCCCGCCAGATGGTGCACCTGGGCAAGCCGCACGAGGCCCTCGACCTGATGAAGCTGGCCCAGTCCGGCTCCGGTGAGCGCACCCTGCCGCGCACCCGCGCCATGCTGCACACGGTCGAGGCGTGGGCGCAGGCGGCGATGGGCCGGGGCCAGGCGATGCGTCGCACCCTCGGCGAGGCCGAGGACCTGTTCGTGTCGGACAAGAACGACGTCCCGCCGCCGAGTTGGATGCAGCACTTCGACGAGGCGGACATGCACGGCATGCAGGCGCTGGCGTACCGCACGCTGGCCGACCACGACCCGTCGGCGGCCCCGGTCGCCAAGCGGCACGCCCTGGAGGCGCTGCGGCTGCGCGGCACCGGCTACCAGCGCTCACAGATCTTCGACTACCTGTCGATGGCCTCGGCGTGCTTCATCGCCGACGACCCCGAGCAGGCCGACCGCTACGCGCGGCTCGCCCTGGTGTCGATGGGGGAGACCTCCTCGCACCGGACCTGGGACCGGCTGCGCGAGATGTACCGTCTCACCGGGCAGTACGCGGGGTACGGGCGGATCGACGACCTGCGCGAGGAGATCCGGCTCGCGCTGCCGAAGAGCCCGACCCGGAAGGCGCGCCCGGCCGAGGTCTGAGCCGGCGCGCGGCCCCCGGCCGGCGAGCGGAAGCACGCGGGAAGGGGGCCCGCCGCAGAGCGAGCCCCCTTCGGTCTCGTGACGCGTTCAGGCGCCGACGCGGGCGACCAGCACGCAGGCGTCGTCCTCGCGCCCGGTCTCGCCGAACTCCTCGACGACCAGGCGCAGGCAGTCCTGGGCCGACCGGGCGGTGGCGAACCGGGGCGCCATCGCCAGCAGGCGCTCCGCCCCGTCGGTGCGGCTGAACTCGATGGTGCGGGGCGTCAGTCCGTCCGTGTGGAGGACGAGCAGGTCGCCCTCTTCCAGGCGCTCCTCGGCCTGCCCGTACACGGCGCCGGTGGTGGCGCCGAGCAGAACCCCCTCGGGGGGTTGGAGCGCTCGCCCGGCGCCGCCGCGGAAGAGCAGGGGCGCCGGGTGGCCGGCCTGCGCCCAGGACAGGGTCCGGGTGGCGGGGTCGAAGCGGCAGCACACCGCGCTGCCCAGGGCGGGCTGTACGGAGTTCTCCAGCAGTTGGTTGAGCCAGCCCATGAGGGGGCCCGGTGCGATGCCGGCCATCGCCATGCCGCGCAGCGCGCCGAGCATCATGGCCATCCCGGAGGTGGCGGTCACGCCGTGCCCGGTGAGGTCACCGACCGTCAGCATCGAGGTGCCGTCGGGGAGTTCGAGGGCGTCGTACCAGTCGCCGCCGATCAGCGCGCTGGTGGTGGAGGGCATGTAGTGGGCGGCGAGGTCGAGGGCTCCGGTGCTGCCGTGCGGGAACCGCAGGGAGCCGCGCCACGAGGGCAGTACCGCCTCCTGGAGCTCCACCGCGAGCCGGTGCTCGGTCTGCGCGATCTGGCGCCGGCGCTGGAGGGAGTCGAGGGTCTCGCGCACCGCCCGCTCGCTGCGCCGCAGTTCGCTGACGTCGCGCATGACGGCCCACATCGACGCCGTGCAACCGTCCTGGTCGAGCACGGGCTCGCCGCGCATGTGGAGCGTCCGTACGCAGCCGTCCGTCCGGACGATGCGGAACTCGCCGTCTATGGCCTTGCCGTCGACGAGGCAGTCGGTCACCATCGTCGTCAGGAGCGGCCGGTCCTCCGCGAAGAGGGTGGAGCCGAGCTCGTCGAGGGGGAGGGGGCCCTGCTCGGGGGCGCGGCCGAAGACCTGGTACAGCTCGTCGGACCACGTGACCTCGTCGGTCAGCAGGTTCCATTCGGCGCTGCCGACCCGTCCCTGCCCATCGGCCCCGGTCTCGGGTGCGGCGGCGGGCTGGGAGAGGTCGAGGGCTTCGGGAGCCGGCGGCAGCCCTTCCTTGAGCTGCCCCAGGTGCTCGCCGAGGTCGTCGAGGTGATGGACCGCCAGGTCGCACAGTGCGCGGTGCCAGCGGCCCTGCGCGTCGTCGTCGTCGACGACGGTGTCCCGTCGTACGGCGTCCACGTCCCCGCGCAGGCGTCGGGTCTGCGAGATCAGCGCGTCCACCGACCCCGGCTCGGGCGGCTGCGCGGGACGGTCCGCGTAGGTGTGGGACGGCATGGAGAACTCCGATACAGGCGCGGCTCGGCCAAGTCTGATGGAAGGGCCGGTTACGACTGTGGCACAGGCCGCGACGGCCTGTAAGGGAATTGGCAACATCCGTTACGTTCGTGCTTGTGGCATATGCCAAGGGCCTCGCTTGTCCCGATTCTTGTGCGAATGTTTCCGGTCAGAAGCTACTCCGGCGTAGGTGGCGACCGCCCCTCCGGAGGGGCGTCGGACGGGCGGTGTGCGACACCTGGCCCCGGCATCGCGACCCCGCTCCGCGGCCCCGTCGGCCCTCCTGTGCACCCCCGCACCCGAGGCCGAAACCAGCCCCTCCGACTCCCGTCTTCGCGCACCTGACCGAAGATCGCGTAACCCACTCTTTCGCCGTACCGCCCGTCACCGGGACGACGCCCGGCCCCCCGGAAGGGTGGGGCACGGCGGCCGCGCCGGGCCCCACAGGCACGCCCGGCGGCGGTGTGAAGGACCGGTTCCGCAGGACGGGTTCCACGGGACGGGAGTGATCGCTACGCTACGTGCCGGTAACCGGACACGCGGGCGGGAGCGGCATGGCGGAGCAGGGCAGACGGACGTTCCTCACCCGGTTGGTGGCCGCGCCCACCCTCGCGCTGGCCACCCGGATCGGGGCGGACGCCCTCGCGCCGCAGCCGGCGCACGCCGTGATCCCCTCGCTGCCGGCGCCGGCCGACCTCGTCGACCTGGGCGACCTGTTCATCCTGGCCGGCGCCCCGACCTCGCACCTGCTCACCCTCCGCCTGGAGACCGACGGCACCGTCGTCCTCCGGCTGCCCCGCGAGGAGGTCGGGCAGGGTCTGACCACCGCCGTCGCCATGCTCGTCGCCGAGGAGTTGGACACCCCCCTGGCGACGGTACGCGTCGAACTCGACGACGCCCGGCCCGAGCTGGTCTTCAACCAGCTCACCGGCAGCTCCAACAGCATCCGCTCCCTGTACGACCCGGTCCGCCACACCGCGGCGGCCGCCCGCGCCCGCCTGCTCGCCGCCGCCGCGCGCCGCTGGTCCGTCCCCGTGCGCGAACTCGACACCCGTGACGGGGCCGTGTACGCCCCGGACGGTCGGAGCGCCGACTACGGCTCCCTCGCGGTGGAGGCCGCCGCCCCCACGCTGGCCGTCCTCGCCGCCACCCCGAAGCCGGAGGCCCGGCACACCCTCGTCGGCCGGCCCACGGGACGCATCGACGCCCGCGCCATGGTCACCGGCCGCCAGCGCTACACCCTGGACCTCGACGTGCCCGGGGCCAAGCCCTGCGTGCTGCGCCGCCCGCCCACCCTCGGCGGCACCGTCCGGGCCGTCGCCAACACCGACGCCGTCCGGGCCATGCCCGGCGTGCTCGCCGTCGTGACCGTCCCCACCGGGGTCGCCGTCGTCGCCGAGACCTTCGGCCAGGCCCTCGACGCCAAGGCGGCCCTCCAGGTGTCCTGGGGCCCCGGCCCCGCGGACGACCTCTCGGACGCGGGGATCCGTTCGAAGCTGCGCGCCGCCACCCCGGCGCCGCTGCTGCCGCCCCTGCTCACGCCGTACGTCGACGCCGAGTTCGACTTCGCCTTCGTCAGCCACGCCCCCATGGAGACCAACTGCGCGGTGGCCGACGTCCGCGAGGACCGGGCCGAGATCTGGTCGGGCCTCAAGTCCCCGATCGTCGCCCGGGAGACCATCGCGGCGGCCCTGGGCCTGCCGCTGGGCAAGGTCACCGTGCACGTCGTCCAGGCGGGCGGGTCCTTCGGCCGCCGGCTCTTCTTCGACGCCGCGCTGGAGGCCGCCCTCGTCTCGCGCGCCGCCGGCCGGCCCGTCCGCCTGATGTGGACCCGGGTCGACGACACCCGGCACGGCCGGATGCGTCCCGCCACCCACCACCGCATCCGCGCCACGTACGCGCTCGGGGAGGTGCTCAGCTTCGAACACCGCGTGGCGGCCGCCGAGACCGACTTCCGGCACGGCCTGGGCGAGATCATCACCGCGACCGCCGCCAGCCTGCCCGGCGGCCTCGGCAACGGGGCCCTCGCCCAGACCCTGTTCGCCACCACCGTGAAGTCCCCCTACCACTTCGGGCTCACCACCCAGACCCTCACCGAGATACCGACCGGCATCCCCACCGGCTCCTGGCGCTCGGTGTACTCCGCCAACACGCGCGGCGCCGAGGAGATCGTGGTCGACGAACTCGCCGCCCGGCTCGGCAAGGACCCCGTCGCGTTCCGCCGCACCTTCCTCAAGACCGACGCCCAGCGCGCCGTCCTCGACAAGGCCGCCGCCGAGGGCGACTGGGGCCGGCCCATGCCGCCCGGCTGCGCCCAGGGCATCGCCTTCCACGAGGAGTACAAGTCCCGCACGGCCTGCCTGGTCGAGATCGACACCCGCGACCGGGACCGGGTGCGCGTCACCAAGGCGGTCGTCGTCGCCGACGTCGGTCGGCCGATCAATCCGCGCGGGCTGGAGGCCCAGCTGCTCGGCGGTCTCACCGACGCGATCTCCACCACGCTCCGCGCCGGCCTGCACATCGACAAGGGGCTGCCGATGGAAGGCAGTTACAGCCAGTTCCACTACGCGCAGCAGCGCGACACCCCCACCGACGTGCGCATCCACGTCCTGCTCGCCACCGGCGAGCCTGGCGGCGCCGGCGAACTCGGTGTGCCGGCGGCCGTCGGCGCCATCGCCAACGCCTACGCCCGCGCCACCGGGACGAAACCGCGCAGCTTCCCGCTCGACTTCGACGTCGACTTCACCCCGTACCCGCGCTGAGCCCCGCACCCCGCAGCCCCCGCGTTCAGCGCTCTCCCCCACAAGCCCCGCACTTCCCCACAGGCCCCGCTAGTCCCTGGAGTCCGCCGTGCCCACGCACACCTTCACCGTCAACGGGCGCAGTGTCAGCGTCGACGCCCCCGACGACCTGCCCCTGCTGTGGGCGTTGCGCGACCTGCTGGGCATCCGCGGGCCCAAGTACGGCTGCGGCGTCGACGTCTGCAAGGCCTGCACGAGCCACCTCGACGGCGAGGCGGTCCGCCCGTGCGTGGTGCCGGTGGCCGCGGCCGCGGGCCGCGAGGTCACCACGATCGAAGGACTCGCCGACGGGGACGAGCTGCACCCGGTACAGGAGGCCTGGCTGGAGCAGGACGTGGCGCAGTGCGGCTTCTGCCAGCCCGGCCAGATCATGGCCGCCGTCGCCCTGCTCAAGCGGACCGACGAACCCACCGACGCCGACCTCGACGCCATCGCCAACATCTGCCGCTGCGGTACGTACTTCCGCATCCGCGAGGCCATCAAGAGCGCGGCGGCCCGCATGAAGTGACGTGACCCCCTTGACGTGACGTCAACGTCCGTCCGGTGAGGGCCCGGCGCTCCCCTGATCGCGCCGGGACCCCACCGCGGGGTCCCGGGAGCCGGACGGTCACACCCTCGAGTGGTGCCGCTCCGCCGTCCGGCCCCGGTACGACACAACCTAGATCGGCGTGCGGCCGATGACAGGGTTCGCTCTGCCCAGTGGCCGGGCGAGACCGGTATCACAGCGCACAGTCAGCGCCGGATGCTTCAATGCGGTTCCGGGCGCTGCCGGTTGTCGTCCGGACCGCGGAACGCAGCGAAGGGGTCCGACGATTTCGAGCCAGCCCGCCGCCGGAGCCACCGCCCGGTCCCGCCCCGACGACGTCCTCAAGGCCCACCGGCTCGCCCACACCGGCGGCTCCGAAGCCCTGCTGCGCTGGTTGGCCCAGCGCCTGGACGCCTGGACCGCGGTGGTACGCCCCGACGGCTCCGCCGTCCGCGCCTCCGTGCCCACCCCTCCCGCGGCCGGTGAGGCCGAGCTCGTCACCCGCGGCGCGGCCGAGCGCAGCGCCCGCGGGGTGCGGTCGGCGGTGTTCGAGGGGAGCGGGTCCGCCGCCCTGCTCTTCGCCCTCGACGAGGAGCCGCCGAACGGGGGCCGCGCGCCCGGGGGCGGCCGCGCCCTGGTCGCGGTACTGGCCCGACCGTACCCGCCGGGCGCCGCCGGCCTGCTCGCCGACGCGGCCGTGCCGCTGGCGCTCAGCCTGCGCGTCGAGGACGCCGAGCAGCGCCACCAGCAGGCCGCCCTGGCCGAATCCCGTGCGCGCGAGGCCGTGCTGCACCTGCTCATGAACGGCCGGGTCTCCACCGCCCACCAGATCGCCGAGGCCCTCACCCCCTCGCTGCCCGACCCGTTCCGGATGTACGTCGTCGAGTGCCGCGCCGGCCGCCGCGAGGCGGTCGCACGGCGGTGCCGCGAGCTCACCGACGGCCGGGCCTGGGTCGTGCGCTGCCCGGTCTACGTGCGCCACCTCATCGTCCTCGCGCCCACGACGAGCCCGATCGCCGCGCCCCGTCCGATCGCCGTGCCCCGCCCGGCCGCTGCGACCCGCCCGGCGCCCGTGCCCCGGTCGGCCGCCGGGGCCGGCTACGACCCGCTCGCCGACCCGCTCGCCGACCCGCTCGCCGAAGCGCTGGCGGCGGCGGACCGCGAGTGCCTGATCGGGGTCAGCGACGAGGGGCCGCTGCGCGACAGCCAGGAGGCGTACACGCAGGCCTTCCACGCCCTCGCCGTCGCCCGCGGCCGCGCCGAACGGTACGCGTGCTTCGGCACCGGGGCCGAACTGGCCCTCGCGGCACACCGGCCCGGCGCCGCCTGGGCGGCCGCGCTGCTCGCGCCGCTGCACGCGTACGAGCCCAAGCGGCCGCAGGACCCGGGCGGCGAGGAGCTGCGCGCCACCGTGCACGCCTGGCTGAACTTCAGCTCGCACGCCACCCGACTGCTCAAGATCCACCGCAACACGCTCGCCACCCGGCTGCGGCTCGTCGAGACCGTGCTCGGCCTCGACCTCGCCCGGCTGTCCGACCAGTCGGCCCTCTCCCTGGCCCTCCGGCTCACCCCGCGCGGCGTGCCCGCGCCCGCCGACCCCGGCGGCGACCTGGACGACGTACTCGCCCATCCCGACGTCGTCCGCTGGGCCGCGGGCCACCTCGCCCCGCTCACCGCACCGGACGCCCCGCCCGGCGCCCGCGAGACGCTGCGCGCCTGGCTGCGCCACGACACCCAACTCGTGCCCACCGCCGCCGCCCTGGGCATCTCCGTCCCCGGCGCGCGCAAGCGGCTGACCCGCCTGGAGGCCCTGCTGGAGCGCTCCCTCCTGCAGTCGCCGAGCGCCCGCCACGACCTGTGGCTCGCCCACCGCGCGGAGGACCTCGCCGGGGCCTGACCCGGGCGCGCCGGGCCGCCGCGGCGGCCCGGCGCGCCCGGCAGCGTGTGTCACGCGCGCCGGCGTGGACCCGTGCGCGGATCATGCCCGCATGAGGCGTATCACTCCGAAACGCATGCTGGTCGGTGAGCCGCTGGACACCGCCCGGCTGGGCGAGACCCTGCTGCCCAAGCGACTCGCCCTGCCGATCTTCTGCAGCGACCCGCTCTCCTCGGTGGCCTACGCCACCGAGGAGATCCTCCTGATCCTGGCCCTCGGCGGCGTCACCCTCCTGCACCTCACCTGGTACGCCGCGGCCGCCATCGTCTTCCTCCTCGTCGTGGTCGTGGCCTCGTACCGCCAGACCTGCCACGCCTACCCGGGCGGGGGCGGCGCGTACGTCGTCAGCTCCGAGAACCTGGGCCGGACCGCCGCCCTGACGGCGGCCAGCGCCCTGCTCGTCGACTACGTGCTGACCGTCGCCGTCTCCGTCGTCTCCGGCGTCGCCGCCATCACGTCCGCGATCCCCTCGCTCAGCGACCACCAGGTGGTGCTGTCGGTGGCCTTCGTGGTGGTCCTGACCGTCATGAACCTGCGCGGCGTGCGCGAATCGGGGCGCGTCTTCGCCATCCCCACCTACGGCTTCGTCCTGGTCATCTACCTCATGTTCGCCGTGGCGGCGGTCCGGATGGCCACCGGGAGCACGATCCGCGCCGAATCCGCCGACCTGCCCATCCACGCCGTCGGCACCTACACCGGCATCGGGCTGGTCCTGCTGGCGCTGCGCGCCTTCGCCTCCGGGTGCACGGCCCTGACCGGTGTCGAGGCCATCAGCAACGGCGTACCGGCCTTCCGCAGACCCAAGAGCAGGAACGCGGCCAACACCCTCGCCATGATGGGCCTGTTGTCCGTCACCATGTTCGCCGGCATCACCACCCTCGCGATGGTCTACGAGGTGCACGTGGCCGCGAGCCCCACCGAACTCGGCCTCCCCGCCGACACCCCCACCTCCACCGCCCTCGCCCAGATCGGCCGGGCCACCTTCGGCGACTGGCACGTCCTGTTCTACCTGCTCCAGGCGGTCACCGCGGGCGTCCTCGTGCTGGCCGCCAACACCGCCTTCAACGGCTTCCCGATGCTCGCGTCGATCCTCGCCAAGGACCGGTACGCACCCGTCCAGCTCTACAACCGGGGCGACCGGCTGGTGTACTCCAACGGCGTCGTGCTGCTCGCCCTCACCGCCATCGCGCTGATCGTCGCCTTCGACGCGGAGCTGACCCGCCTCATCCAGCTCTACATCATCGGCGTGTTCGTCTCCTTCACGCTCTCCCAGGCGGGCATGGTCCGGCACTGGCGGCGTGAACTGGCCCGCCCCACCACGCCGGCGGCCGAGCGGGTGCACATCCACCGGCGCATGGCCATCAACGCCGTGGGCGCCGCCATGACGGCCGTGGTCCTGGTCATCGTCCTCATCACCAAGTTCACCCACGGGGCGTGGCTCGTCGTCATCGCCATGCCGCTGCTCTTCCTCGGCATGAAGGGCGTACGGCGCCACTACGACCGGGTCAGGCAGCAGGTGGTGGTCCCCGCCGAGGTGAAGCCCCGGCAGCCGCTGCGCTACCACATGGTGGTCCTCGTCTCGAACGTGCACGCGCCCACGCTGAAGGCGCTGGGCTTCGCCCAGGGGCTGCGGCCGACCACGCTCACCGCCCTGACCGCGGCCGCCGACGAGGACGCGGAGGCGCTGCGGCGGGAGTGGGAGTCGCACGACCTCGGCGTGCCGCTGCGGATCCTGCACTCGCCCTACCGGGAGGTGGTCGGACCGGTCGTCGCGCACGTGCAGGAGATGGCGGCCGAGGACCCCGGGGGAGTGGTGTCCGTCGTCATTCCGGAGTACGTCGTCGGCCACTGGTGGGAGCAGCCGCTCCACAACCAGAACGCGCTGCGCCTGAAGGCCAGGCTGCTCTTCACGCCCGGCGTGACCGTCATCGACGTGCCCTACCTGCTGGAATCGGCCCGCCGATGAGCCGGGCGGACCGGTGCCCACGCCGCGCGACGCCCGGGCCACGTTCGGGCACTCTGTGTATCGGTCCTGTATCAGAGAGTGACATTGGGCGGATTCCGTGTCTCGACGGCCCTCGGGAGCGGCATGATCCCGGCCAAGATCCCGCCGCTTCCGGGCACTCGGAGGGTCGGGTCCCTCTCGCACACGATCTGGGGGAGCACATCATGGACACCGCCCACGCACCCAAGGACGGCACCCTCATCGGATCCGTCCAGCGCGCCCTGCGCCTCGTCGAGGCCATCCACGCCGAGGGCTCCGTCACGGCCAAGCGCCTCTCGCGCCTGACCGGGATCCCGTTGCCCACGACGTACCACCTGCTGCGCACCCTCATCCACGAGGGCTACGTGCACCGCGAGGACGGCGCGTTCCGGCTCGCCGAGCGCCTGCCACTGCCCCAGCCGCTCGCCTCGTGAGACGACACGGCGGGCGGCGGCGGGTCAACGAGGACGGGAACCGACCTGGTTCGCCCCTACGGTCGACCCGGGCGCCGGGCCGCGGTCCGTTCCGTCGCGGTCCGCTCCGGGGCGGGGGCCGCGCCCCCCGCCCAGCGCATGTCCAGGGCGGCCAGCTGGGCCACCCGCTCCGGGGAGAGGCGGTCCGCGCGACTGCGGGCGTTGGACACCCAGGCACCCAGCCGGTACGGGACCCCGGCGACGGTCTCGACGTGCGGACGCGGCACGTTCAGGTGCCGCTCGCGGCGGTGGAACTGGCGGGCCGCCGCCAGGTGGGCCGCCCACTTGTCCGCCTGCGGGGTGCGCTCGCGCGGCCGCTGCGCCGCCGCGGCCGCGCGCACGCCGAGGACGTGCTCCAGCATCCACCGCTGGGCCATGGACAGCCGGTCCCAGGCCAGCCGCTGCCGCAGCAGCCAGCGGCCGAGGTCCTCGCCCTGGACGACGAGTTCGCCCGGAGCGGCCGGGAGCCGCCCGCCGCCCTCGACGTGCAGTCGGGCCAGCCGGAAGCAGCGCTGCCAGGACACCGGCCAGGTGGGGCACCAGGCCGGATCGATCTCCTCCAGCGCCTCCCGGCGTTCCGCGGCCAGGGCGCCCGGCGTCCCCTCGGGCCGGCGGGCCGCGGCCCGGTTGTTCTTCAGCCACACGCCCAGCGGGTAGTCGCGCCAGGT
This sequence comes from Streptomyces sp. NPDC093225, assembly GCF_044753805.1. NCBI lineage: Bacteria > Bacillati > Actinomycetota > Actinomycetes > Kitasatosporales > Streptomycetaceae > Streptomyces > Streptomyces sp. NPDC093225. The sequence continues at coordinate 71,271 of NZ_JBIVNX010000029.1, read as the reverse complement.
CGCGTCGAACGGGGCGAGCAGGTGGCCGTGTTCGGCCGCCCAGCCGCGCGCGGCCGCCAGCCCCTCCTCGTACGCCACGTCGACGTGCGACCACACCATCCCGAGCCCGTCCAGGTGCGCGATCCGCTCCGCCGAGAGCCCGCCCCGTTTGCGGGCCCGCCGGGCGTCGGCGATCCACTGGCCGAGCGGGAATCCGGCCGTCCCCGGCCCGACTTCAGCCGTCCCGGGCCCGACCTCCGCAGCCCATTCCGGCCCGACCTCCGCCGTCCCGCCCGGCATCCGGTACCCGAACGGCACCCGCAGGTCCCCGGTCGCCCCGGCGTACCGGCGGGCCGCCTGCAGACCCCGCTTCCAGTGCGAGGTCTCCGGGTCGAGGATCCGCAGGCGGATGAACTCCGCCAGGGCGACCGGGTCCCGCGGGGTCGAGAACCTGAGCAGTTCCCGGGCGGGCCCGCTGATCCCGCCCCGGCCGCCGGCCCCCGCGCCCCGCCCGGTCGGCTGGTACGAGCCGGGCGCCTGCGGCTGCGCCAGCGCCTCCACCACCCGGGTGTCGTGGGCCCGCAGCGCCTCCAGGAGCCGCGCCAGGTCGTCGTACGCGCGGGAGGTGAGCATGGTGTCCGGGGTCTCGCCCGGGCCGAGCAGCACGGGCACGACGAGCGAGGCCACCTTCCCCTCGCCGGGCCGGATGCGCAGCGCCCGGCCGACCGCCTGGACCAGGTCGGGCATCGAACCGCGCAGGTCGGCCCAGAAGACGGAGTCGCACGCGCGGGTGTCGACGCCCTCGCCGAGCACCCGGACCGAGCTCAGGAACGCGGGCCGGGCCCGCTCGAACGCCTCCAGCACGCGCCGCCGGTGCACCGGCTTGTGCTCACCGCACAGCCAGTCGGCCCAGACCGGGTCGACGCGCAGCCGGGCGGCCACCGCGGGGAGTCCGGCGGCGAACGCCTCGGCCTCCTTCGTCAGGTGGTGGAAGACCAACGTCCGCTCCAGCCCCTGCTCCACCGCCGTCTTCAGCGCCGCGGTCTGCAGGGCCGCGAGACGGGCCCCGCGCACCTCGTCGGACCGGGCGTCCGGGCCCAGCAGGCCGGCCGCCCGGAACCGGGCGTCGCTGACGTCCACGCACACCACCTGGTACGGGGCCACGATGCCGCGGTCGATCGCCTCCGACAGCGTCAGCCGGTGACACACCGCGCCGAACGGCCCGTCGGGGTCGTCCTCCATCGACGCCACCAACCCGCCGCCCCCGCCCGGCTCCTCCTCGTCCTCGCCGACCTGCCACAGGCGCGGCGTGGCCGTCATGTACAGCCGCCGGTCGGCCGGGATGCGGGAGTTGTCGTGGACCACCGCCCACGCCTTGCCGATCCGCCCGGACGTGCGGTGCGCCTCGTCCACCACGACGAGGTCCCAGGCCGCCAGTCCGGCCCGGTGGGCGCGCTCGACGGTGCCCAGGCCGAGCGAGGCGTACGTCGCGAACACCGTGACCTGCGCGGTCCCGGCCACCCGGCACCACGCGGCCAGCTCCTCGCCGGACGTGGTGTTGGGGAACCCCGCGTCGCGCTCCCGCAGCGACGAGACGCCGAGGACGGTCCCGCGCCGCCCCGCCGCGCGCCAGGCCGTCACCGACTGGGTGAGCAGGTCGAGGCTGGGCACCAGCACCAGGGTCCGGTCGGCCCGCAGTTCCTCGGCGCAGCGGGCGGCCACGAACGTCTTGCCCGAGCCGGTGGCCATCACCACCTGCGTGCGCAGTCCGCCGGCCGGCAGCCGACCGCCGGGCCCCGGCTCCAGCGCGCGCAGCACGGCGTCGACGGCCTCGCGCTGATGCGCGCGCAGCTGCTGCTTGCCCATGCCCTCGCCCTCGTCCACGTGTCGTCGTCCGACCTCCCCATTCTGGCCCACCCGCCCGGACCGTTCCGGGGGCACCGCGGCCGGTCGGCGGGGCGGTGCGGTCCGGCGGGCGTAGGGTGTCCCGGGTGAGGAAGATCATCCTGATGATCGGCGTCTCGCTCGACGGGTTCTTCGAGGGCCCGAACCGCGAGATCGACTGGCACCTGGTCGACGACGAGGTCCACACGTACTTCAACGACCGGCTGCGGACCATGGGCGGGTTCATCCACGGCCGGGTCACCTACCAGCTGATGGCCGACTTCTGGCCGACCGCCGACGCCGATCCCGCGAACGCCGGTCCGACGGCGGAGTTCGCCGGCATCTGGCGGGACATGCCGAAGACGGTGTACTCCCGGACCCTGGCCGAGGCGGGCTGGAACACCACCATCGAGCGCGAGGTCGACCCGGACCGGATCCGGGCGCTCAAGGCCCTGCCCGGCGGCGACCTCGTCGTCGGCGGACCCGACCTCGCACGGAGCTTCGCGCGCCACGACCTGATCGACGCCTACGAGATCTCCGTCCACCCGGTGCTGATCGGCGCCGGCCGGCCGCTCTTCCCGTCGGCGGAGCGGATGTCGCCCCGCCCGCTCCGCCTCACCGGGACCCGCACCTTCGGCAACGGCGTGGTGATGCTCCGCCACGAGCACGTCTGACCCGCCGGCCGGCCGCCCGCGGGCCCGGCAGGGCCCACGGGCGGCGAGCGGCGCTCAGGGGGTGGTGAGGACGACCAGCTGGCGCGTGGCCCGCGTCATCGCCACGTAGCGGTCCACCGCCCCCTCGGTCCCGTTCCCGAAGCGGTCCGGGTCGACGAGGACGACCAGGTCGAACTCGAGTCCCTTCGACAACCGGGGCGTCAGCGCCCGGACCCGGGAGGTCTCCCGGAACCCGGCCGGCGGCTCGCCGATGACACAGGCCGTCCCCTCGGCGTGCTCGGCGAGCCAGGCCGCCAGCACCGCGTCCAGGTCCGCGACCGTTCCACGGCCGACGGGCACCCCGGAGCTGCGGACGGAGGCCGGCACGTTGGCGTCCGGCAGCGCCGCCCGGATGACCGGCTCGGCCTCCGCCATCACCTCTTCCGGCGTGCGGTAGTTGACGCTCAGCGAGGCCACCTCGATCCGGTCGAGCCCGATGCGCTCCAGCCGCTCCCGCCAGGACTCGGCGAACCCGTGCCGGGCCTGCGCGCGGTCGCCGACGACGGTGAAGCTGCGCGACGGGCAGCGCAGCAGGAGCATCTGCCACTCCGCGTCGGTCAGCTCCTGCGCCTCGTCCACGACGACGTGCGCGAACGGCCCGGCCAGCGGGTCCCGGTCGGCCGCGTCCGGCAGCGCCGTTCCGTCGACCAGGCTGTCCCGCAGGTCGCGTCCGCGCAGCATGGTCACCGCACCCTCCCCGTCCTGGTCCGCCGCGAGCACGTCCTCGATCACACCGGCCAGGCGCTCGCGTTCGGCCGCGGCGGCGGACTCCCGGCGGCGCCGGCGCAGCGAGGCCGCCGGGTCACCGAGCCGCTGCCGCGCCGCGTCCAGCAGCGGCAGGTCCGACACCGTCCAGGCCCGCGGGTCCTCGCGCTGGAGCGTGCGCACCTCCTCGCGGGTGAGCCAGGGAGCGCACATCCGCAGGTACGCGGGCACCGACCACAGGTCTCCGACCAGGTCGGCCGGGTCGAGCAGGGGCCAGGCGCGGTCGAGTGCCCCGGCCAGCTCCCGGTCCTTCAGCAGCCAGGCGCGCAGGAGGCCGGGCGGGACGTCGCCGTCGTCGCCGTCCTCGTCCCGGAGGTCGCGGTCGTCGCGGTCCCGGTGGTCGTAGACGTCGTACGCGTCGGGCTCGTCCTCACCGCCGCGGTAGCCGAGGCCGTCGTCGGTGCCCGTCGCCTTGTCGACCAGGATCGAGACCAGCTCCTGCCGGATCCGGTCGCGCGCCTCGTTGTGCGGTGCCCCCGGGCCGGGTACCCGGAACGCCTCTGCCCAGTCGTCGGCGGTCAGCCGTACGTCCGCCCACGGGGTCGACAGCACCAGCGCCTCGGTGGGCGGCTCCTCGTAGAAGCGGACGGCCGTCTCGATCGCCCCCACCATGTCCGCCGACGACTTCAGCCGGGCCGCCTCCGGGTCGGTCTCGGGGCCCGCGCCGGCGCCCTCGGCGACCAGGTCGCGCAGGGTGCAGGTCTGCACGCCCTCCTCGCCCAGCCGCGGCAGGACGTCGGCGACGTAGTCCAGGTACGGCTGGTGCGGCCCGACGAACAGCACGCCGCCGCGACGGTGGGCGAGGCGCGGGTCGGAGTAGACGAGGTAGGCGGAGCGGTGCAGGGCGACGACCGTCTTGCCGGTACCCGGACCGCCGTCGACGACGAGCGCTCCCCGGGACCCCGCCCGGATGATCGCGTCCTGGTCCGCCTGGATCGTCGCCAGCACGTCCCGCATCCGGGGCGAGCGGCTGCTGCCCAGACTGGCGATGAACGCCGACTGGTCGTCGAGCGCGGCGCGCCCATCGAGCCCGTCGGGGGCGAACACCTCGTCCCAGTAGTCGCTCACCCGGCCGTCGGTCCAGCGGTACCTGCGACGGCTGGTCAGGCCCATCGGGTGGGCGTGGGTCGCGGCGAAGAAAGGTTCCGCCGCAGGGGAGCGCCAGTCGACCAGCAGCCGGCGCCCGGTGGCGTCGGTGAGGCCGAGCCGGCCGACGTAGAGGGGCTCGGTGCCGTCCGCGGGCACGATGCGCCCCAGGCACAGGTCCAGGCCGAACCGGCGCAGCGCGCGCAGCCGTCCGGTCAGCCGGTGGACCTCCGCGTCCCGGTCCATGGCCGCGCGGCCGGCGCCGCCGGGTGCCCTGAGCTCGGCCGCCAGCTGGTCGGACAGCTCGGCGATCGTCCGCTCCAGGCTCTCGGCGACGGCGGCGAAGTGCCGTTCGTCGTCGGCGATCAGCGCCGGATCGGCCTTGGGGGAGAGGCGGTCGGGGAGGTCGAACGCGCTCGTGGTGGTCGGGCAGTTCATCTCATGGGCTCCGTCCGCACGAACCGACACATGCGCATGCACTCCGTGGATCTCCGATTTCCGCAGGTTCTGGTAGAGGCCTGTGATTGTGCGCCAGGACCGGGGCCTTGCCGCAAGGCCCCCCGTGCGCTATATGTTGAGAGTGGCAAGGAGTGGGTTTTCCCCCTTGCCGCTTCTCTTTTGCCCGGCAGTACTCCCATCCCCGCTGCCGGCCGCGGCTCGGTCCGGGCGGCGGTCTCCTGGTCCCGCGGCTCGCCCCGCCCCGTACGGGCGCGTGCCCTCGCCGGCGTGTGTCGGCGCGTGCCGGTGCGGCGCGCGGCTTACGGTGGGCCGGTGCTGCGTGCTGGCGTGGATCGGGTGGCGCTGGGTTCGTTCCTCGGGTGCGCCCTGCTCGGCGGCGGGAACGCGGTGGGCGTGCGCTTCAGCAACCGCGAGCTCGACCCCCTGTGGGGCGCCGCCCTGCGCTTCGGTGGCGCCTCGCTGGTCCTGCTCCTGCTGATGGCCGTGCTGCGGGTGGGGTTCCCGCGCGGCCGGGCTCTGGCGGGGGCGGCGCTCTTCGGCACCCTGAACTTCGGCGTCACCTCCGCGCTCGCCTACTACGCCCTGGTCCACATCCACGCCGGACTCGGCCAGACCGTCCTCGCGCTGGTGCCGCTGGTCACGCTGCTGCTGGCGGCGGCCCAGCGGCAGGAACGCCTCCGCACGTCCGCCGCGCTCGGCACGCTGCTCGCCGCCACGGGCGTCGCGGTGATCTCGCGGGCGCCGCTCCAGGCGGACGTACCGGTCGCGTCGCTGCTGGCGGTGTTCGGCGCGGTGCTGTGCTTCGCCCAGGCCGCGGTCCTCGTCCGCCGGTTCCCGCACGTGCACCCCGTGGCCATGAACGCCGTCGGGATGTCCGCCGCCACGCTGCTGCTGTTCGCCGGCTCGCGGGCCGCCGGGGACCGGTGGGAGCCGCCGGAGCGGGCCGCCACCTGGTGGGCCGTCGCCTACATGGTCGTCGCGGGGTCGGTCCTGACGTTCGTGTTCTACCTCGTGGTCATCGAACACTGGGGCGCCTCGCGGGCCGCGTACGTGTTCGTGGTCATCCCACCCGTCACGATCCTGCTCTCCGCCCGGCTCGACGCCGAACCCCTCAGCGCCTCCCTGCTGTTGGGCACCCCGCTGATCCTCCTCGGGGTCTACCTCGGGGCCCTGCGCGGCGGCCCCGGGGCCGCGGGTCGGGCGGGGGGCGGCGGGCCCGACCCGGCGCCCGGCGGCGGATCCGGACGCCGGGCCTGAGGACCGATGACGGGGCCGGGCGGCAGCCTCGGGGCGCGGGTCAGGCGAGGGTCGGGAGGGCGCCGCCCTCGACCCGGGTCACGTCCACCCCGGGCAGGTCCCGGCCCCAGGACCGGGCCAGCCCGGCCAGCCGCTCCGCGTCCGGCGGCGTCCGGCCCAGCCCGATCACGAGCCGGGCCCGCAGCGCACCCGGGCGCAGCGGCCGCGGCCAGGCGTGGGCGTCCGGTGCACCGGCCTCCTCCAGGGCCCCGAGCAGCGCGCGAAGCCGGCCCCGCACCCGGCCCATCGACTCCTCGAACCCGGCGGGTGCGTGGGCCCGTACGGTCACCACGGCCCACGCGGCATGGCGACGGTGCAGCGGCGGCGGCGCGGCGACGGCCGCCCGGTCGCCGGGGCCGGCCTCCAGCAACTCCCAGGCCCGGTAGAGCTCCTGGGTGACCAGGTCCCGGAAGCCCGGTGACACCTGCGTGGTGCAGCTACGGACCGGGGCGGAGGGGGTGAGTACGGTCAGTGCCGTCCCTGCCGTCCCTGCCGGCGCTTCCGACGCGGCGGGTACGGCCGGTCCCGTGCCCGCGCCGAGGGCGACCGGCTCGTGCCAGTCCCAGGCCGCCCACGTGGCGAAGAACTCCCGCAGCAGGGCCTCGTCCCCGGCTGCGGTGGGTGTCGTGGGCGTGGTCATGGGCGCGTTCGCGACCGTGTGCGCCGCCAGAACGGTCCAGGCCAGGCCCGGAAGGCCGCCGAACGGGGCGGAGTCCAGGCCGCGGGCCCCGGCCCAGGCCTTGACGCAGCGGGCGAGGCGCGTGAACTCGGGCTCGCGCCCGGCCACGGCGGACCGGACGGCCTCCGCGTCGCTGACCGCGCTCAGGGCGACCGCCGCCGCCTCGCCCAGTTCGGACCGGCGCTGCGTCGCCACGGCCGGGTCGAGCGCTCCCGCGCCCACGACCACCAGGTCGACCCCCAGCGTGCCGACCGAGAACCGCAGCCCCGGCACCCGTGCGCCCACCACCCGGCGCAGCGCCACCGCCTCCGGGATCGCGGCCGCGATCCGGGCCTCGACCTCCGCGGGGTCGGGCGTTCCCAGAAGGACGGCCACCAGGTCCAGATCCGCGCCGGGCAGGGCGCAGCCCATGGCCCGCGAACCGACGGTCCGCACGACGCCCTCCCCGAGGACCTCCGCCACCCGCGCGACCACGTCCCGGGCCACCCCGTCCTCGACCGGGCCCGCGTCCGGGCGCGTCGGCTCCGGCTGCTCAGCCTCCGGCGGCTCCGGCTGCTCCGGCAGCCACGTGACCGCTCCGGTGCCGAGTTCCACCAGGGCCCGCACCCGCATCGGCTCCTCGCCCCGCCGGGACAGGAGGGCCAGTTCGCCCACCCGCGCCGCCGTCGGCGCGTCGACGAGCCGCTGCCCGCAGACGGCCGCGACGCGGTGCGGCTCCCGGGTCCGCCCGAGGGTGAGGTGGGGGGTGAAGCCGTCCGCCCGCCCCCGACAGGCCGGGAAGCGCTCGGCGAGCGCGGCGCGCAGGTGCTGCCACGGCCCGTCGCCGTCGGCCGCCGGGTCGAGCCACACCGTGGCGTCCTCGCGGTGTCCGAACGTGTACACCCCGGCCAGCCGCACCGGGAACGGCTCGGTCTTCGCAGCGACTTCGCCGACCAGGGCCGCGGCCCGCTCGAACTCGTGCTCCGGCGCGAAGCCGAAGAGCAGGTTCACGTGCGCGGGCCACCGCCGGACCTGCGGGTCGTAGGACTCGCGCAACCCGTCCACCGCCGGCAGCAGTTCCGCGGGCGGCAGCCAGGCCAGCGCCGTCCGGACCGAAGGGGCCGCGTCCAGTACGGCCGCGCCGTCCGGGCCCGCCGGCCCGTCCTGCGCCCCCGCCGGGGCGTACCGCAGGTCGGCCCGTACGCCGTAGCGGTCGGAGACGAACAGCCCGTCCGGCCCCGGCACGTCACCCAGCAGGCCCGCCCCCGCCACGGCGGCCGCGCCGCGCACCAGGATCCGGTCCAGGCGCGAGGCCCGGCCGGTGAGCGAGGAGACCGCCGCCAGCGGGTTCACGGCCGGGTCGAAGGTGGGGGTGCCGTCGCCCGGGCCGTACGCCTCCTCCCAGGCGTCGCGCATGCCCAGTGCGGCGGCCGGTCCCTCGGGGCCGGTGCGCCCGTCGTTGAAGTCGCCGACCAGCGCGATCTCGCCGTCCACTCCGGCCAGCCCCTCGGCGATGCGGGCCAGTTCGGCCGTCCGCCGGTCCGTCGCGCCCGCCGAGTGGTCGCTGGACAGGTGGGTGGCCGCCACCGTCAGCGGGTACCCGGCCGCCGTGTCCACCACGACGGCGGACACGGCCTTGTGCCGGCCGAGTTCGTGGACGCCCGCCTCGCGGACGGGCAGCCGGCTGAGCAGCATCAGTCCGCTGTCGGCGGCATCCCGGCCGGCCGGGTCGGCGCCCAGCACGTACCCCTCGCGCACCCAGTCGGCCGCCGACAGCAGCTCCACCAGGGCCGGTTCGACCTCCTGGAGGGCGATCACGTCGGCGTCCGCGGCCTCGAGGGCGGCCAGCAGCCGGGGCCGACGGCGCGCGGTGTCGATGCGGTCCGCGTCGTACCGGTCCCACAACGTGTTCCACGTCAGCAGGCGCACCCGCGCCGTGGGCCCCGCCGTCGTGGCCGCCGCGGTGGCCGCCGCGCCCCGGTCGGCCCCGGCCGGCCCGGCCTCCGGCACCGGCTGCCAGCGACCCTCCCGCCAGGCGTACGGGGTGCGCGCCGTGAAGAACGGCGCCCGCAGCCGCCGCGGCTCGCGCACCCGCCCGGCCGCCGAGCGCCCCACCACGTCCAACCCGCTCGCCCGGTCCCACACCAGCTCGCCGTCCGCCTCCACGAACAGCACGCGGTGCCACGGGATGTCACCCCCGGGGACGAACGACGGCAGCGGCACGCGCTTCGGCGGCGCCCCGCGCTGGAGCAGCCCGAGCACGAACCGCGCCGGGTCGAAGCGCGGATCCCACCGCACCTGGTGGTAGATCTCCTCGCTGGTACGCATCCGTCCCTCACACCCCGTCCCACTCGGTTCCGGGGTCCTCGATCGCCCCGGCGCCCCGTCCGGCCCGCCCGGCGTGCCGGCGCTCTTCGTTCCCCTCGCCCCGCGCGTCACCGCGGACGCCCGCGTACCACGCGCCCGTGACGTCCTCGTCGACGCCACCGGCCCGGTCCGCGACCGTCCCGCCCGGCCCGACGTACCAGGTGCGGTGCGCCCGGCCCGGGTAGGGCGGGGCGTAGCGGCGCAGCTGCCGTGCCAGGACCACGGCCGGAACCGGATGCGGGCGGCTGCCGTTGCGCCGTACCAGTTCGTCCTCCTCCACCACGGTCACGACCTGCGTGACCAGCGCGTCCCTGCGCCGCGCCAGGTCGAGCACGGGCAGCCGCTGCCGTTCGGTGAGCGAGGTCGCGTCCCACACCACCGTCCCGCCGGCGGCCAGGGCCGCGTCCAGCCGGTCCAGGCCGGCGCGGAGCACCGCCGCGTTCTCGGACTGGTCCGCCCGGTCGCCGCGCGCGGTGCGCAGGTCGTCCAGTGACACGCACACCGCACCGGGAACCGTCCGGGCCAGCGCCGCCGCGACGGTGCTCTTGCCGCTGCCCGCGGGCCCGACCAGCTGCACCAGCCGGGGGAAGGCGCCGTCCCGCCACCGCCACGTGGCCGCCACCGCCTCCTCGGGGGTCGCGATCCGGCCCGCCGCGTACGCCTCCCGGGCCTGGGCCCAGCACCGGTCCGCGGCCGCGCCCGTGACCCCGGCCGCGGCCAGGGCCGTGCGCAGCCCGGTGCGCAGGGACGCGAGCGGGTCCTCGACGAGCAGGCCCGCGTCCTCGGCGTACAGCGCGGACCACTCCACCTGCTCACGGGCCTCCCCGGAACGGCCAGCCGGGACCGCGGCGGCCACGGCGTGCAGCACGCCGAGGTCGGCCGCGGCCGCCAGGCGGAGCAGCCCGCAGCGCCGGTCGGCGTCGGGGAAGGGCAGGTGCAGCAGCGGGTGCAGCCCGACGAGGTCGGCCACGCGCCGCCCGAGCGGCAGCCCGAGGGGCCCGGCGGCGAGTCGCGCCAGCAGCGCCCCGCGGGGGAGCCGGTGCAGGGCCGCCGCGAGCACGCCGACGAGCCGGGCGTCCCCGGTGCGCCCGAGCACGTCGAGCCGCCCGGCCGCCTCCCGCGCACCCGCCTCGGCGGCCTCCTGTTCCGGCCCGGACGGCCCGCCGACCCCGCTTCCCGGCCCGGACAGCGCACCGACCCCGCTTCCCGGTGCGGACGGTGCGCCGGCCCCCCTCCCCGTCACGGCGGGCGCGCCGGCTTCCCCGCCCCGCGGTCCGCCGGTGCCGAGGGCCGCCAGCAGCGCCGGGACGTCGGGTGCGGCGCCGGAGCGGACGGCCCACAGGGGGGCGGCCGGCCCGAGCCCGTTCTCCACCACGGCCGCGTGCATCCAGTGCGTGTCCGTCCGCACGTGTCCGCCGCGCACCCACTTGGCCACCCGCCGCCCGAACTCGGCCTGCGGGAAGCCGTCGACGGTGCGCACCACGTACCCCTCGTGCCGGGCGGTGTCGACCCGCAGCCGGCGCAGCGCGCGCTCGTCGAACGTGCCGCGCCACAGGACGCGCGGTACGGGCACGCCGAGCCGCCGCAGGAAGCGCACGGTCCGGTCCCAGTCGAGGCAGCGCCCGGTGTCGTCCCAGACGGAGAACCCGTAGAACCAGCTGTCCAGGTCGTCGTACGCGAGCGAGTGCCGGGCGTACATGTTCTCGCCGCACACCCGCCAGCCGGCCGGGATGCCCGGGCCGACGCGCCCCTGGAGGGCCTTGACCCAGGCGCGCGAGGGGTGGTGCCCGGAGTCCAGCGAACGGGCGTGCAGCCCGTCCGCGTAGAGCGTCGTGTTCTCGCCGTCGAGCTTCTCCGTGACCACGACCTCGCACCCGACCACCCCGCCGAGCTCCGCGCCCGCCCGTACGTCGTCCGAGGTCGCGCCGGGGGACCAGGGCAGGTGAGGGGTCCGGGGATAGTGCGTACGCATGGCACGTCACCCTACGTAACGACCGTCCCCGCGGCGACCCAATAACCCGCCCCGGGAACCGGCGCGGTGGCCGGGACGCCGGCCGGCGGCGCGCCTCACGCCCCGAGCCCGTCGCCCGCGATCGTCACCACCGCCTTTCCCCGGTTGTGCCCCTCGCCCAGACGGCGCAACGCCACGGGAACCTCGGCCAGGCCGTACGTGCGGTCGATGACCGGGCGGATCGTGCCCGACGCGGCCAGGGCGGCCAGTTCGCGCAGGTCCGCCGCCCGGTCCACGGCCACCAGCGACCGCAGCCGCCGACCGCCGGAGAAGGACGGCAGCGAGGCCCGCAGCTGCCGGTGCAGGGTGCCGAACACGCGGCCGCCGCCCTCCCCTCCGACCACCACCAGCGTGCCGTCCGCGGCGAGCGCACGGCGCAGCACCGGGAGCGGCCGGCTGCCCGCCGTGTCCAGGACGAGGTCGTGGCCGGTGCCGACGGCCGCGAAGCCCTCCCGCGTGTAGTCGACCACGCGGTCCGCGCCCAGGGTGCGCACGAGCTCCGCCTTGCCGGTGCTGCACACCCCGGTGACCTCGGCGCCACCGGCCTTGGCGAGCTGGACGGCGTACGAGCCCACCGCCCCGCCCGCACCGATCACCAGCACCCGCCGCCCGGGCCGCGCCGGCCCGCCCAGACGCAGCGCCTGCAGCGCGGTCTGCCCCGACACCGGGAGCGCCGCCGCCTCCGCCCAACCGACATCGGCCGGCCGGGCGGCGATCCGGTCCTCACGGGCACACGCGAACTCGGCGAAGGCTCCGGCGCAGACGCCGAACACCTCGTCCCCGGGCCGGAACCCGGTCACCTGTGCCCCGGTCGCCTCGACCCGCCCCGCGAACTCCAGCCCGCGCACCCGCGCCCGCGGTCTTCGCAGCCCGAGCCCCAGCCTGGCCACCGACGGCAGCCCGGTCATGACGTGCCAGTCCCCGATGTGCACCCCGGCCGCCCGCACCCGGACCAGCACCTCGCGGGGGCCGGGCACAGGTACCGGGACGTCCGCCAGCGCGAGCACCTCGGCCGGTCCGTAGCGGTCCTGCACGATCGCCTGCATGAGCCCGCCCTCCCCTCTTCACCCGGCCGACCGCCGGTGGCCCGTGTGGACGTGATGCGTACGCTACGGCCGCCGCGACCGCGTCCGGATCGTACGGAGGGACGACGCGGCCCCGGACTTCCACGGCGGCCCGGGTCGGGGCCGGGTCAGGGAAACCTCGGGGTGCTGGTGCGATGGGGTGGCGCGACCCCGGGCGGAGCCGCTCCCGGGCCTGGGCGGGGCCGCTCCCGGCCCCGGGCGGAGCCGCCTCCCGGTCCCGGGTGATCATGGGGGAGTGACCCGCATCCTCACGCGCAGCGACCTGCTGGCCGTACTCGATCCGGCGGCCTGCCTGGAGGCCCTGGCCGACGGTTTCCGCACGGTGGCGGCAGCCGCCGGCGCGGCCGGGCAGCGGGTCCGCACCGACCTGCCCTTCGCCGGAACCGCGACCGCCCTCCTCCCGGGGCTGCTGCCCGGCGTCCCCGCGTACACCGTCAAGGTCAACGCCAAGTTCCCCGGTGCCGCTCCCGCGCTGCGCGGCGTGGTGTGCCTGCACGCCGGCGCCGACGGCGAACTGCTCGCCCTGCTCGACTCCGCCACCCTCACCGCCTGGCGCACCGGCTTGGCCGCCGCCCTCGGCACCCACGTGCTGGCCGCCCCCGACCCCGCGGGCGACGCGGTGCTCGGGGTCGTGGGTGCCGGGGCGCAGGCGGATCTGATGGTGGCGGGGCTGCGACGGGTACGGACGTTCCGCGAGATCGTGGTGCACGACACCGACCCGGCGCGGGCCGGCGCGTTCGCCGCCCGGCACGGGGGCCGGACGGGCGGCCGGGTGCTGGACTCGGCCCGCACGGTGGCCGCGGCGGCCGACGTGGTGCTGCTCGCCACGTGGGCGCGCGATCCACTGCTGTCACTGGCCGACACCAGGCCCGGCCAGCACCTCACGTCGCTCGGCGCCGACGAGCCGGGCAAGCGGGAGCTCGCCCCAGACCTGCTCCGGGCGTCCTTCCTCGTCGTGGACGACCTCGCCCTCGCGGCGGCGTCCGGGGCGCCCGCCACGGCAGGGCTGCCGGCGAGCGCCGTGGACGCCGTCCTGGGCGATGTGCTGCGCGGCGCCCGCCCCGGCCGCACCGGCCCCGGGGACCTCACCGTCTACGCGCCGGTCGGCCTGCCGTGGCAGGACCTGGCGGTGGCCTGGTGGGCGTACCGCACCGCCGCCGAGCGGGGCCTGGGGACAGTGGTGGACCTGCTGGGCTGAGCGGTGGTGGCGCGGGGGCGTTCCCCCGGGCGGGGGACCGTCGTTGGGACGGTATGGGTATGGACGCACTGCCCCTCGTGGCCGCTCCGGGCGTGGGGAACCGGGCCGCCGAGCTCGCCGAGGCCGCCTGCCACCTGCACGACGCCGTGGGCGCCGGGCCCTGGAGCCACGAGGCGGCCGAGGACGCGGTCGAGGCAGTCGAGACCATCGTGCTCGCCCTCGGCGGCGTGCACCGGGAGGCCGAGGCGGTGCTCGCGCCGGTCCACACGGCGCTCGCGGACCTCCGCCGCCGGCTCGGCATGCGCCAGCCCGAGCTCCTGACCGGGACCGAGGCCCTCCCCGCCCCCCGCCGCACCGTCAGCAACCCGCGCCGCTCCCGCCTGACGGGTTGACGCCACCTCCGCGGCGGGCCGGGTACGGGGCCCACTCGTCCGGGTGGAGGTCCGCCGGGCCGTCTTGGCAAGTGCCCCCGATCCGGGCACCGTTGGGGTGATCGACACCGGAACCGGCAGCACTGCGACGGGAGCAGTCCATGGCAGCGAAGGTCCTCATCGTCACCGGCGACGCGGCGGAGTCCCTCGAAGTCCTCTACCCCTACCAGCGGCTCCGCGAGGAGGGGTACGAGGTCCACATCGCCGCCCCCTCGCGCAAGAAGCTCCGCTTCGTCGTCCACGACTTCGAGGAGGGCTTCGACACCTACACCGAGAAGCCCGGTTACACCTGGCCCGCCGACCTCGCCTTCACCGAGGTGGACCCGGCGCAGTACGCGGCGCTCGTGCTGCCCGGCGGCCGGGCGCCCGAGTACCTGCGCAACGACCCCGAAGTGCGGCGCATCCTCGCGGCCTTCACGGAGTCCGACAGGCCGGTGGCCCAGATCTGCCACGGGCCCCTGCTCACCGCCGCGATCGGGGCCCTCGACGGGCGCCGGGTGACGGCCTACCCGGCCCTGGAACCCGACATGCACACGGCGGGCGCCGCGTACGAGAACTCCGAGGCGGTCGTCGACGGCACGCTGGTGTCGGCCCGCGCCTGGCCGGACCACTCGGCCTGGATGCGGGAGTTCCTCACCGTGCTCCGCAGCAAGGCGCCGCTCGCCTGACCGGCCCGGCGACCGGAAGGAGGGTGGCGGCGGCGGGCCGTGGCGTGCATATGATCGACTCACGGCATCGCGTGTCGGTCACCGACCGGGTGAGGCATGGAGGTGCCCGTGAGATTGCCCTCTGGAGCACTCCACACATGTCGGTCGAGCTGAACCACACCATCATCCATTCCCACGACAACCACGCCGCCGCCGCGTTCCTCGCGCGGATCCTCGGACTCGAGGTCGGCGCGGAGTGGGGCCCCTTCGTCCCGGTCACCACCGCCAACGGCGTCACGCTGGACTTCGCCTCCGTCCCCGACGGCGTCGAGGTCACGCCGCAGCACTACGCCTTCCTGATCTCGGAGACGGAGTTCGAGGCCGCCTTCGCCCGCATCCGCGAGCTCGGCCTCACGTACTGGGCCGACCCGCACGGCCGGCACCCCGGCGAGATCAACCGCAACGACGGCGGTCGCGGGCTGTACTTCCGGGACCCCTCCGGACACGGCATGGAGATCATCACCGTGCCGTACGGCGGCTTCCCGGCCCAGGACGACCGGCCCGAGAAGGCCTGACGCACCCGGACCCGGCGCCCCGACCTCCCGCACCGCGGAGGGCGGGGCGCTGCGTCTTCGCGGCGTCGCGTCTTCGCAGGTCACCGACGGGGGGATGGAGAGCCCGGCCGTCCGTCGACGCCGATGGGCAGGCGGCGGGACCCGGGGCGGTGGATCCTGGCCGTGGACGGCGGGGGCGGCCGCCGGACCGCCGCCTCACCACCGGGAGCCACAGATGAGCAGGATTCTCGCCGTCGTCACCAACCAGGCGACCTACGGAGCGGACCCCCACCGGACCGGGCTGTGGATCGCGGAGCTCGTCCACTTCCACGCCGGGGCCCGCCGGGCCGGCTTCGAGGTCGACGTCGTCAGCCCGGCAGGGGGGCGGGTGCCGCTGGATCCGCGCAGCACCAGGTTCGCCGACAGGCAGGTGCGCGGCTACCTGGCCGATCGCGCGTTCATGTCCGCCCTGGACCGCACCGACAGCGCGGCCGACGTCGACCCGGACCGGTACGCCGCGGTCTTCTACACCGGCGGGCACGGCGTCATGTGGGACTTCCCCTCCAGCGCCCCGCTCCAGGGCGCCGCGCGCCGCATCTACGAGAACGGCGGCGTGGTCTCCTCGGTCTGCCACGGCGCCAGCGCGCTGCTGAACATCACGCTCTCCGACGGCTCCCTGCTCGTCGACGGCCGCACGGTCACCGGGTTCTCCACCGCGGAGGAACGGGTCGCCATGGTGAAGAAGCGGGTGCCGTTCCTGCTGGAGGACGAACTCCGCAAGCGCGGCGCGCACTACGTCCGCGCCGCCGTCCCGATGACCCCCTTCGCCACCGCCGACGGCAGGCTCGTGACCGGACAGAACCCTTACTCCACCAAGGTCGTCACGGCGAGGATCATCGAAACGCTGCACCGTCCCTGAACCGGACCCGACCGGTCGCGCCCGGGCCGGCACGCCCTGCCCGAGCCCCGGCCTCGCGACCGTGACGCAGGTCACGCGCGCCCCGATGTCACGTCCCGCGCCGCCCGGCTGTCCCCTCTACGGCACCGACGAAGCCGACGGAAACGCACCCGCCGGCACCGACGGAGGACCACGAAGCGACGACGGAGAGGAACCGGGGCCATGAGGATTCTGTTTGCGGGAGCCAGCGGCGTACTGGGGCAGCGGGCGGTGCGGGAGCTGACCGCCGCCGGCCACGAGGTCATCGGTCTCGGCCGGGGCCCGGCCAACACCCTCCGCGCCGACCTCCTGGACCGCGACGCCGTCCTGCGCGCGGTCGACGGCCGGGCGTTCGACGCCGTGGTCCACGCGGCCACCGCCCTGAACGGCAAGGCGATGCTGCGCCACCGGGACATGGCCGGCACCAACGTGCTGCGCACCAGAGGCACCGAGAACCTCGTCGCCGCCGCCCTCGAGACCGGCGCCCGCCGCTTCGTCGCAGAGTCGATGATGTTCGGCTACGGGTACGGCGACCACGGAGACCGGACCGTCGAGGAGGACCGCGACCCCTTCGGCCCGCCCGGGGCCGACCGCCACCTGGAAGAGCACGTCGGCGCGATGCGCCGCAAGGAGGAGCTGACCTTCACCACCGAGGGCCTGGACGGCGTCAGCCTGCGCTTCGGCCTCTTCTACGGCGCCGGTGTCACCGACACCACCCTCCTGCCCATGCTGCGCAAGCGCGCCCTGCCCGTGGTCCCCGACCGCGGCCGGGCCCTGTCGTGGGTGGAGGTGGGCGACGCCGCCCGCGCGGTGGTCGCCGCCGTCGAACTCGGCCGTCCCGGCCGGGCGTACAACGTCTGCGACGACCGCCCGCTGGCCTGGGGCGAGCACGTCCGGACCGCCGCGGAGGCCTTCGGGACCCCCGCGCCGCGGACCGTACCGCAGTGGCTGCTCCGCGCCGCGCCGCTGGCCCGCGCCCTGATGACCACCAACCTGCGCATGTCGAACGCCCGGGCCCGCCACGAGCTCGACTGGGCCCCCACCCACCGCAGCACCGCCGACGGCCTGAAGGCCCTTGCGGCGGGCGCGGCCCCGCTGCCACGCTGACCAGAATGATCAACAAGTCATCCGCCGGGCCGGACGTCCTGGCCCCCTTCACCGAGCACCGCCGCCTGCTGTTCGCCACGGCGTACCGCATGCTCGGCAGCGTCGCCGACGCCGAGGACGTCCTCCAGGACGCCTGGCTCAAATGGGCCCAGGCGGACCGCGGTTCGGTCCGGAACCCACGCGCCTACCTCGTCCGCACGGTCACCAACCTCGCCCTGAACCGGCTCACGTCGGCCCGGGCCACCCGTGAGGCGTACGTCGGGCCCTGGCTCCCCGAACCCCTGCTCACCGAGCCGGACGTCGCCGAGGAGGCGGAGTTGGCCGACACCGTCTCCACCGCGATGCTCGTGGTACTGGAGAGCCTGAGCCCGCTGGAGCGCGCCGTGTTCGTGCTGCGCGAGGTCTTCGGCTACTCGTACGCCGAGATCGCGGACGTCCTCGACCGCGGCGAGGCGAGCGTACGCCAGACCGCGCACCGGGCCCGCGGCCACGTCCAGGCCCGCCGCCCCCGCTTCGACACCGACGCCGAGGAACGGCGCGAGATCACCGACCGCTTCCTGGCCGCCTGCGGCGGCGGCGACCTGAACGCCGTCATGGAGATGCTCGCCCCCGACGTGACGGCCTGGTCCGACGGCGGCGGCAAGGTCTCCGCCGCCCGCCGCCCGCTGCACGGCCCCGACCACGTGGCCCGCTGGCTGCTCGGTGTGCTGGCCAAGCCCGCGTCCGCGGACGCCTACGCCCGGCCCGTTCAGATCAACGGCGAACTCGGCCTGCTCTGGTACATCGGCGACGCGGTCCTCGGCGCGGTCACCTTCGACCTCGCCGACGGCCGGATCCAGAACCTCCGCCTCCAGATCAATCCCGACAAGCTCGCCGGGGTCCAGGAGGGGCACACTGGAGGGACGGAGGCCCCCGCGGCGCCCTGACGGGACCGCCGGCCGGGCCGGCCCCGGCGCCGGCCCGGAGCGGCCGGTCGGCCCGCGGTGGCCACGGGTGCCCGCGGGGCGCCCCCGCCGGACGCCGGACGGCACCGGCGCACCCGGCTCCCGAGACCCGCGGGGAGGCCCGGTCGTGGCCACGGAACGAACGGAACAGCAGGTCGGCATCCCCGTCGGCGGCGGCTTCGCCGTCGACGGGGACCTGGCCCTGCCTCCCGGCGCCCGCCTCGTGGTCGTCTTCGCACACGGCAGCGGCAGCTCGCGGCACAGCCCGCGCAACCGCGCCGTGGCGGCCGCCCTGCGCACCGCCCCGCTGGGGACGCTGCTCCTCGACCTGCTCACCCCGGGCGAGGAGGCCGTGGACGACCTGACCGCCGAGCACCGCTTCGACATCCCGCTGCTGGCCGGCCGGCTGGTGGCCGCGGTCGACTGGCTGGCGGCCCGACCGGACACCGCCGACCTGCCCGTCGGGCTGTTCGGAGCCAGTACCGGAGCGGCCGCGGCCCTCCGGGCGGCGGCCGACCGGCCCGACCGGGTCCGGGCCGTCGTCTCCCGCGGCGGCCGACCCGACCTGACCGGCGACGAGGCACTGGAGCGGGTCCGGGCACCCGTCCTGCTGCTCGTCGGCGGCCTCGACACCGAGGTGCTGCGGCTCAACCGGGCCGCGGCCGGCCACCTCACCGCCCCGCACACCGTGACCGTGGTGCCGGGAGCCAGCCACCTCTTCCCGGAGCCGGGAGCCCTGCAGCGGGTGGCCGACGCGGCCCGCGCGTGGTTCCTGCGACCGGGCGGCGCGGCGGCGGAGGAGCGGCCCGGGAGGACACCATGACCACACGGTTCACGAACCGGCACGAGGCCGGCCGCCTGCTCGGCGACCGGGTGGCCGAGCTGGCCGCCGCACAGCGCTGGAAGCACCCCCTCGTCCTCGGCCTGCCGCGCGGCGGGGTCCCCGTCGCCGAGCCCGTCGCGGAGGCCCTGGGCGCCCCCCTCGACGTACTCGTCGTCCGCAAGATCGGCATGCCGGGCCGCCCCGAGGTCGGCATCGGCGCCCTGGTCGGCGACGGCCCGCCGCTCTTCGACCGGCACGCCCTGGAGTACCTCGGCCTCACCGAGGACGAACTCGCCGAGGACGTGGCGCGCGAGCGCGCGGAACTGCACCGCCGCGAAACCCTCTACCGCGAGGGCCGCGACGCGCCCGACCCGCACGGCCGCACCGTCGTCCTCGTCGACGACGGCCTGGCCACCGGGGTCACCGCCCGCGCCGCCCTGCGCCACCTGCGCGGCCGCCACGCCGACCGGCTCGTGCTCGCCGTGCCCGTCGGCGCCCCCGAGTCGGTCGCCGGACTGCGCTCCGAGTGCGACGAACTGATCTGCCTGCGCAGCCCGGCCGGCTTCACCGCGGTCGGCCTCTGGTACGGCGACTTCGAGCAGACCACCGACCGCGAGGTCATCGACACCCTGCACCGGCAGGCCGTGCCCCACTGACCGGGCGCGCCCGCCGCGACCGTGCCCCACTGACCGGGCGCGCCCGCCCGCCGCGACCGCGTCCCGCTCACCCGGCGTCGCCGTCCCGCGGCGACTCCAGCGGCGGCACCGCCACCGAGCCGTGCACCCGGCACTCCGGGTGGCAGCGGTGTTCCGGCGCGGTCCGTACGGTCGTCCAGGCCGTCACCGCGCCCACCACCAGCAGCCCCGCGCACCACGCCATCGCCCGCCCGAAGGCCGCGTCGAACGCGGTCGCCGACCGGTAGGCCTCCGGCCCCATCCCGGCCAGCAGCGGCAGCGCCGCCACCGCGATCAGCCCCGCGGCGCGGGCGGCCGCGTTGTTGATCCCGCTCGCCAGCCCCGCCCGCCCCGGATCGACGGACGCCAGCACCGTCGCCGTCAGCGGCGCCACCAGCGTCACCATGCCGAGCCCGAGGGTCAGCATCGCGGGCAGCACGTCCTGCACGTACGAGGCGCCCGGCCCGGTCCGCACCATCAGCAGCATCCCCGCGGCGCACAGCAGCGGCCCCACGGTGAGCGGCAGCCGCGGGCCGATCCGCTCGCCCAGCGCACCCGCACGGGACGAGAACAGCAGCATCAGCACCGTCGTGGGCAACAGGGCCGCTCCCGCCCCCAGCGCCGAGTAGCCCACGACCACCTGGAGCTGGAGCACGGACAGGAAGAAGAACCCGCCGAACGCCGCGTACACGCACAGCGTCACCAGGTTCACGGCGGTGAACTGCCGGGACGCGAAGATGTCCGGCGGCAGCATCGCGTTCGGCCGGCGCCGCTCCACCCACCAGAAGGCCACCGCCGAGGCCAGCCCCGCCGCGCCCGCCACCACCACGGCCGCGGTCGCCTGCGCCGCCTCGATGAGCGCGTACGTCAACAGCGCCAGCGAGACCGCCCCGAGGGCCGCGCCGAGCACGTCGAACCGGCCGTGCGCCGCAGGGTCCCGCGACTCGGGAACGTGCCGCACCGACACGGCCGCGCACAGCGCGGCCACCGGCACGTTGATCAGGAACACCCAGCGCCAGCCCGGTCCGTCCACCAGCCAGCCGCCGAGGAACGGCCCCACCGCGGCGCCGACCCCGCCGAAGCCCGACCACAGCCCGACGGCCCGCGCCCGGTCGTCGCGGTGCAGCGAGGCCTGGATCAGGGCCAGCGACCCCGGGGTCAGCAGCGCGCCCCCGATGCCCTGCAGGGCCCGGGCCGCGACGAGGACGCCGATCGAGGGCGCCAGACCGCACAGCAGCGAGCCCGCCGCGAACCACACCACGCCCAGCACGAACACCCGGCGCCTGCCGTACCGGTCGCCGAGCGCGCCGCCGACCAGGATGAGGCCGGCGAGGGTCACCAGATAGGCGTTGACGGTCCACTGCAGACCGGCGAGTTCGGCGTCGAGGTCG
Organism: Streptomyces sp. NPDC093225; assembly: GCF_044753805.1. Classification (NCBI taxonomy): domain Bacteria; kingdom Bacillati; phylum Actinomycetota; class Actinomycetes; order Kitasatosporales; family Streptomycetaceae; genus Streptomyces; species Streptomyces sp. NPDC093225. Next base: position 50,262 of record NZ_JBIVNX010000029.1, on the reverse strand, counting down.
CGGCCGATGGTGGGCAGGGCGACGTTGACGACCGTCGAGTCGAGCAGGGCCATCGACGAGCCCAGCACGGTGGCCAGCAACACCCACCGGCCCCGGGCCGTGCCCAGCCGAACGTCCTCCGCCATGGGACCAGGGTGGCCGTCGGGGGCTCGCGTGGCCAGTGGGCATCGCGGTGGGTAACGGATCGATCACGTCATGTGACGCATCGGCATATGCCGCACGGATACCGGGCACGGACCGTTCGGTTCCGGTCCCGTCGACACACGAGGAGTGGGAATGCCCAAGACCCCCATGGACCCGCCCGCGGACCTGATCGAGCGGCTGCGGCGGCTGCTGCGCGTGCCGGGCCCGCGTCGCCGCCCGCGCCCCGACCCCGACCGACCGGGCGGCGGCCCCCAGCCACCGGGCGACGGCCCCGCACGCCCCGGCGCCGCCGTCCCCCGCTTCACCGCCGACTTCGCGTCCACGACGCAGTGGGTGGCCGGCCGCTCCTGGGCCTATCCCAACGGCGGACCCACCAACCACGGCGACAACAAGCTCGACCACCTCGTCGCCGACCCCGCCTACAGCCGCTCCGGCACCTTCCTCGCCACCCGCCGCACCGACGGGGACTGGAGCGCGGGCCTGCTGACGACCGAGGGCAGCGCGGAGGGCTTCATGGTCCGCACCGGGGACGTCCTGGAGGCGCAGGTGAGGCTGCCGTCCGAGCTGGGCGCCTGGCCGGCGATCTGGACCTGGTACGAGGGCGGCTCCGAGGTCGACGTGTTCGAGTACCACCCGGACAACCCCGACCTGCTCGAGCTCACCAACCACGTGCGCGGCGGCCAGGCCTACCACCGCGATCCGGCCATCGGCCCGGGCCAGTGGGTGGACCTGCGCGTCGAGTTCGGGTCCCGCTCGGTCACCTGGTGGGTCAACGGCCGACGGGTCTTCTCCGACGGCCGCGGGGTGGGCCGCCGCTGGCGCGCGTACCTGATCGTCAACCTGTCCGTGTGCGCGGGCCGCTACCACCCTGCCCCCGAACCCGGGGTCACCGAGATGTCCTACGAGGTGGCCCACCTCCAGGTGTTCGGACCCGCGCGCTGAGCCCCGCGGGGAGGGCGCCGACCGCGCGGTCAGCGCCCCGTCCGCCGTGCGCCCGCTACGGCCGAAACACCCACCCCGCCGAGGGCCTGCCGGACCCTAGGATCACCGAGGCGGTCCGCTAGCGAACGGAGTCCACGGCACATGCGCTACCTCCCCCTCGGCACGTCCGGCCTGCTCGTCTCGGCGGTGGGCCTCGGCTGCAACAACTTCGGCGGGCGCCTCGACGCCCGCCGTACCCGCGACGTCGTCGACGCGGCCCTCGACGCCGGCGTCACCCTCCTCGACACCGCCGACATCTACGGCAACCGCGGCGGATCCGAGGAACACCTCGGCCAGGCCCTCAAGGGACGCCGCGACCAGGTCGTCCTCGCCACCAAGTTCGGCGCGACCGCCGACATGGGGTACGGGCCGGCCGCCGGCGCCCGCGGCGGCCGGGCCTACGTCCGGCGCGCCGTGGAAGCCTCGCTGAGCCGGCTCGGCACCGACCACATCGACCTCTACCAGCTGCACAGCCCCGACCCGGCGACCCCGGTCGCCGAGACCCTGGCCGCCCTCTCCGAGCTCGTCGCCGAGGGCAAGGTCCGCTACATCGGCCACTCCAACTTCACCGGCTGGCAGCTCGCCGAGGCCGCCCACGTGGCCCGCGAGCTGGGTGCGCAGCCGTTCGTCTCCGCCCAGAACCACTGGTCGCTGCTGGACCGGGGCGCCGAGGACGAGCTGGTGCCGGCCGCGCGCCACTACGGCGTCGGCGTCCTGCCGTACTTCCCCCTCGCCAACGGCCTGCTGACGGGCAAGGTCCGGCGCGGCGCCCCGGTACCCGCGGGCGCCCGGCTGGCCGGCCGCACCGAGTACGTCGAGCGGCGCATCGACCGCGTCGAGGCACTGGCCGCCCTGGCCGAGAAGCACGGTCGCACGCTGCTGGAGGTGGCCGTCGGCTGGCTGTCCGCGCAGCCCGGCTGCGCCTCCGTCATCGCCGGGGCGACCTCGCCCGAGCAGGTCCGGGCCAATGCGGCCGCCGCCGACCGGATCCCGGACGCCGAGCTGCTGGCCGAGATCGACGCCGCCGCGCCGCGCTGACGCCCGGCGTACGAAGAGGCGGGGGGGGGGGCCCCCCGGCCCCCCCCCCCCCCCGGGGGCCCGGGCCCCCCCCCCGCCCCCCGGGGGCCCCCCCCGGGGGGGGGCCCCCGGGGGCCCCCCCCCCCCCGGCCCCCCCCCCCCCCCCCCCGGGGGGGGGGGCCCTCGCGGCGGCCCCCGCCCCGGCCCCCCCCCGGCCAGCATACCGGGGGGGGGGCGCCCCCCGGGCCCGCCCCCCGCCCCTGGTGTCCCGGGCCCCGCTACGGCCCGAAGGTCAGCACGAGCTGTGGCGTGCCCTCGTTGGCCCCCGCCTCCCGGGCCCACAGCCACAGCGCGTCACTGCCCGAACCGGTCAGTGCCACGGCGTAGCTGCTGCCGAGCACACCCGCCACGGCAGCGGTGTCGAGCGGGATCGAGGCCACCGCCGAGCCGTCCGGGACGCCGGAGACCGAGCCGAGGGCCGGACCGCCCGGCGCCGGCCGGTTGGTGTACGTCGTCCCCGCCTCGGTCCACGGGCCGGTGACCGGCACCACCGAGACGGTGTCCGCCGTGCCGGCGCCGCCCAGCGTGTTCGTCTTGACCCTCAGGACGGCGGACTTGAGGACCGTGCCCGCCGGGGCGGCCGGCAGACCGAAGCGCAGGTACGCCTCGTAGAGCCCGCCGCCGACGGCCAGCGAGCCGGAGTTCCCGAAGGCGGTCCCGGCCGCCGCCGAGTTGACGTACGTGTCCTCGCTCGCCTGCACCGTCGCCACCGAGTCCGAGGGCGCCTTGGCGAGGGTGAAGTGGTTCTGCACCTGCGCCGCGGTGAGCACCGACGGGTACACCGCGGTCTCGTCGATCTGACCCGCGAAGTAGTTGCTGGTGGGCCGGTTGGGCCAGTTGTTGAGGTTGTCGCCGCCCACGTGCCAGTAGCCGGCGATGTTCTGGTTGGTGGTGTGCGGCAGGGTGCCCTTGCTCTGGCCGTCGACGTACAGGACCATGCCGCCCGGTCCCTGGGTGGCCACGACGTGGTGCCACTTGTCGTCGTTGAACGCGTCCGGTGTGGTGATGGTCCGGGTGGCGCCGTTGTAGATGCCGAAGACGATCCGGCCGTCGTTCGTCATGTAGACGTGCTTGTCGTAGGAGCCGCTGTTGCGGGCCTGGTTGTTCCCGAAGCCGAGCAGCTTTCCGCCGCGGGTGGTGTTCGTGCGGAACCACGTCTCCAGGCTGTAGGGCCCGGTGACGGTCTCCCGCCGGTCGCTGTAGACCTGCTGGATCGCCCCGTCGAAGCCGACCGCGGTGCTCGCCCCGGTGATCGCGCCGGGTCCCTGCCGCAGCGCCGGGTTGTTGAGGAGGACGCCGCTGGTGTCGCCCGAGACCGAGGAGTCGGCGGCGTACGGCTGCACCGTGTCGTCGTAGCGCCAGTACAGGCGGGCTCCGTCGGACCGGACCCGGTCGGGGTAGGCCTGCACGCCGGTGGGGACCGTCACGCTCGCGGTGGCCGACAGGGCGCTGGTGTTGCCGGCCGCGTCCGTGGCGGTCACCCGGTAGGTGTACGTCTGGCCGGCGGTGACCGCGGTGTCGGTCCAGGAGGCCTGCGGGCGGAGGAAGAACAGCGAGTCCGCGGTCATCGTGCGGACCGGGCTCGCCCCGCCGTTGCGGTAGATCCGGTAGGTCAGCCGGCTGTCGTCCAGGTCGAGGCTGGTGCGCCAGCGCACCTGCACCGCGTCGGGCCGTACGGCGGACGCGCTGGCCACCGGGGTGGTGGGCGCGCCGGTGTCGTTGGTGGAGGCGAACCGGGTCAGGCCCTGCTGCGCCTTTCCGTTGACGGTGGTGTACTCGCCGCCCACCCACAGGTACTGCACGCCCCCCTTGGGGGCCACGGTCATCACGCGCGGGCCGATGCCCTCGCCGATGCCGTCGTTGGTGTCCGGGGCCCAGCCCAGCTTGCCGGTGCCGGTGACGGGCTGGGCGAGCAGGTGGTGGCGCTGGCCGTCGGGGTACTCCCCGACGGAGGAGCAGTCGTGCGCGTGGGAGGCGCTGTAGAGCACGCCCTGGTAGTCCAGCACGGCCTGGGTGGCGCCCAGGCAGGTGTCGCGCCAGCGCTGGTTGAAGTCGCTGAGGTTGAGCGCGATCCGGCCGTCGAAGCCGCCGGTGCCCTCGTTGGCCGTGAAGAAGCCGGTCGCGTCGGAGGTGAGGTCCTTGACCACCGACTGCGACTGGATGAAGCCCAGCGGGTAGTTCTTGACCACGGCTCCGGTGACCGCGTCGACCACGGCGAGGGCATGGCTGTCGGCGCCGTTGACGTGGAAGAAGTCGCCGCCCAGGATCGCGTTCTTGCCGTCCGGGGTCAGCTCGATCGCCCGGCCGGGCTCGTCGGCGTTGGCGGTGAAGGGCTTGAGGGCCCCGGTGGCCGCGTCGATCGAGGCGAAGCGCTGCCGGGGCTGGCCGGCCACGGTCGGGAAGTCCCCGCCCACCCACAGCGTGTCGGCGGTCGCCGCGACGGCCCGTACGGTGGCGGGGAAGCTGGGCCGGAAGCCCGGCTTCGGGGTGCAGGTGGCGACGTCGATCGCCGTCATGCTGCTGACCGGCAGGCCGTTGACCGCGCCGAAGTAGCCGCCGACGTACAGGGTCGACTTGTCGGGGGAGAGGGTCAGGGCCCGGACCGTGGCGGTGCCCGAGGGCACCGTGAAGGACAGCTTGCAGGACGTGGGCGCCCCGGTCGCGGCGTCGAGGGCCACGAAGTTCACGGCGGACTGCTCGGAGCCGGCCGCGCCGGCCGGCGGCCGCACGGTGGAGAAGGTGCCGCCGGCGAACACCGTCCCGCCGGCCTCGGCCAGCGCCCACACCACGCCGTTCGTCTGCCAGGTGGGCAGGTCGTCGGCGGTGAAGGCGACGGGCGGGGTGATGGCGGCGGCCTGCGGTACGAGGCCCGCGCCGAGCCCGGCGGCGGCCAGGGCGACGGCCAGACCGGCCGCGGCCAGACCCTTGGCCCCTCGACCGCCCGGCAATCCGGGCAATCTCCGTGTTCTGTGCCATCCGTGCACGTTCTGCATGAACCCCCCAGTGGTAGGCGCTGCCCGACGGGCCCCGGCCGCGCGGTCGGGGTCCGGGCTCGGGTTACGGGCGCACCCTAGGGGCAAATCACGCCGGAGGCACCCTGTTTCACACATTCGGTGCACGGCGGCTGTGGATCTTCGGTGAAGATCGTGAAGCGCTGAAGATCTTTCGGCGCGGCCGGATCGTTATCCTCAAATTTTCCTCAGATCTAGTGACCGCATGCCGAGATGCTCTTAGCTTCCTGCGGGGCGCCCTCATCGCGTCCTGCGCAGCGAACCGTGAACCGTGCCAAGGACCTCCTTCGTAGCTCCACGCACCACCGACGCCCGCGTCAAGATCGTTTCCTCGGAGGATGTTGAGCATGAAGGTTTCCAAGGCCGGAGCCGTCGTCGCAGTGGTCACCCTGGCCCTGTCCGCCAGCGGGTGCAGCGTGATCGGCGGGGGTGGCGAGAAGGAGACCATCTCGATCGGCGTCAAGTTCGACCAGCCCGGTCTGGGTCTGCGGGCGGAGGGCGGCAAGTACTCCGGCTTCGACGTGGACGTCGCGACGTACATCGCCAAGCAGCTCGGCTACGGACCGGACCAGATCGAGTTCAAGCAGGTCTACAGCTCTGACCGCGAGCTCATGCTCCAGTACAGGGAGGTCGACTTCGTCGCCGCCAGCTACTCGATCAACGACAAGCGCAAGGCCAAGGTCGACTTCGCGGGCCCGTACTTCAAGGCGCACCAGGACCTGCTGATCCGCGCCGACGAGAAGGACATCGCCAAGGCCGCCGACCTCAACCGCAAGCGGCTCTGCTCGGTGACCGGCTCGACCTCCGCCCAGAACGTCAAGGACAAGCTGGCCCCCAAGGCGAGCCTGCTGGTGCTCGACGGCTACTCGGAGTGCGTGGTCGCCCTCCAGGACGACGTCCTCGACGCCATGACCACGGACAACTCCATCCTCGCCGGCTACGCCGCCCAGGAGCAGAACCAGGGCAAGTTCAAGCTCGCGGGCCTGAAGCTGAGCGACGAGTACTACGGGATCGGCATCCGCAAGGGCAACACGGAGCTCCAGACCAAGATCAACGCGGCACTGCGCAAGATGGTCGAGGACGGTTCCTGGGCCCGCTTCGTGCAGAGCAACTTCGGCGCCGCCCACTACAAGAGCGAGCCCGCCCCGGAGATCACCGAGGGCAAGTGAGCCACGGCCGCCGGTAGCCGGCGGTCCCGCCTTCGGAGCGACGGGGGCGCACGGCCGTGCGGGCCGCGCGCCCCCGTCGTCGCGCCTGCGGGCGGAGCGCGCCGTCGCCGTACGCGCCGGCCGCCCCCCGTCCTCGTACGTGCCGGCCGCGCGGCCCGCGGTACCTGCGCACCCCGCCGACGCGGCAGGGCCTACAGCGGTACGGCCACGATCGTCGACGTCGTCGCCGGGTCGCTCCAGTCGGCGTCGAAGGCGGCGTTGACCACGTACAGCCGGCCCCCGTGCACCGCGGCCGTGGTCGGCTCGTCGAACCGCGGGTCGGTGATCCGCTTCAGGAACACCGCACGCCGACCGTCACCGCTGAGGGCGAACACGTCCACGGCGTAGGACCAGTTCCGCACGACGTACAGCGTGCGGCCCCGGACCACGAGCCCGTCACCGTTGGAGACCGACCCGGCGCCCTCCAGCACCGTGCGCGTCGCGCGCCCCGTCCGGGGATCGACCCGGTAGAGCGCCTCGGCGGTGTCGTGGACCACGAGCAGGGCCTCGCCGTCGGGGGTCCGCTCGATGCCGTTCGAGCCCCAGTACTCGCCACCGGGCGGGACGGGCGCCCACTCGCCCCCGAGGGCGAGCCGGGTCGGCCGGGCCCCCGGGGTGAGCGGCAGGTGGTACAGGGCGTCGTTGAACGAGTCCGTGAACCAGGCTCCGCCGCAGGCCACGACGACGTCGTTGACGAACGTGCTGCCCGTCGCCGCCCGGTGCACGGCCAGCACCTTCCCGGTGCCGGCGTGCACGACCCGGATCTCCCCGCTGTCGCCGCCGGCCACCAGCAGCCGCCCGAACGGGTCCAGCTTCAGGCCCACCGACCTCGCCCCGGTGCCCGCCGTGATGATCCGGCCGGTGCCCGTGGCCAGGTCGGCACGGTAGATCGAGCCCTCGATGATCGAGCCGGTGTACACGGCCCCGGACGGCGACACGGCGATCCCCTCCGGCTGGAAGCCGGCCGGGGTGGTGAGGGAGAGCGGCGCCGCGGTCGGGCCGGGCCCGGCCGGCGGCGGCCCGGCCGCGGCCGCGCCCGGGGCGAGCGGGCCGCCGAGGGCGGCGGAGCCTGCGAGGGCGGCGGCGGCCCCCAGGAGGCCGCGTCGTGCGAAGGAGGCGGTCACGGTGCGTTCCTTCCGAAAAGCGGGCATGACAAGTCGGGTACCGCACCCACCCCACCACACGACTCCCGTTCCGTTCGATCCGTATTCGACCCCTTCACAAGGGAATGGGGAGCCTCCCCTTCGACGGCGCCCGTCCCCGGCCGTCTCCGCAGGCCGCCGAGCCCCCCGGAGCACTCCGGCACCGCGCTCACTGTCCCTCGTCGCCCCGTACAACAGGGCGGTGCCACAACTGTGTTGATGTTCTGTCACCGACCGGCCGCAGCGTCGGCGGCCGGTGCCATCATCGGGGCATGACGCAGGAAACCGAGTCGTACCGTCCCGGTCCCCGCTCCATCGACACCGTCACCCGGCTCTTCGAGCGCTGGGCCCGGGACACTCCCGACGCCCCGGCCCTCATCACCCCCGGCGCCCGGCTGAGTTACGGGGAACTCGCCCGGCGGGCCAACCGGCTGGCCCACCACCTGCGCGCCGGTGGCCTGCCCTCCGGCGGCACCGTCGCCGTGGGGCTCACCCGCCCGGCCGACCTGCTCACGGCACTGCTCGGCGCCCTCGAGGCGGGCGCCGCCTACACGGTGCTCGACCCCGACTCCCCGCGCACCGCGACGGGCCGTCTGGCGGCCGCCCGTCCCCACGCCCTGGTGACGACCGGCCGGCACCGCATCCGCCTCGACGACGGGGCCGCGACCGGCGGCGACCTCCGCGTCGTGGCCCTCGACACGGAGGTCGGGGCGATCGCCGCCCACCCGGCGCACGCGCCGGAGGTGCCGGCCGCCGGTGCGTCCGACCCCGCCGCGGTGCTGTTCCCGGCGGACGGGGGCGCCCGTGCCGTCACGGTCACCCACGCCCGTCTGCTGGCCGCCCACGAGGGCTGGGCCGAGGTCTGCCGGCTCACCCCCGAGGACCGCCACCTCATCACCGCCCCGGCCGACGGCGTCCCCTTCGCCGCCGGCTGGACGCGCGCCCTGTGTACCGGCGGCGCCCTCGTCGTGCCGTCGGACGACCACGCCTTCGGCGACCGGGGCGGTCGGGTGGGCAGGGGCGCCGATTCCGTGCGCCGACTGATCGCGGACGTGGAGGTCACCCTCCTGCACACCGACCCGGAGGCCGCCCGTAGGCTGCTGGCCCCGCGGCCCGGTGCCGGCCCGGATCCCGATCTGTGGCCGCTGCGCGTGGTCACCGTCACCGGCGACCGGCTCTTCCTCGACCAGCAGGCCGCCCTGCAGCGCGGCCTCCACCCCGGCGTACGGCTGCTGAACGTGTACGGAACCGCAGAGACGGCGGGCGTGGGCACCCGGTTCGAACTCGGCCAGCTGGCCGGCCCGGTCGCCGACCCGGAACGCCTCAGCCTGCTCGGCACGCCCTTCCCCGGCTGGACGGCCGACACCGCCGACGGCCTGCTCCGCCTCGCCCCGCCCGACGGCGGCGACGCGATCCCCACCGGCGACCACGCCACGCTCCGCGGCGACGGCCTGCTGGAGTACCGCGGCCGCGACCGCGACCGGATCCGCGCGGGCCGCCGCACGGTGGACACGTACCGGGTCGAGTCCGCGATCCGCGGCCACCACGCCGTCGGCGACGTGGTCGTCACGACCATGGACGAAGGGGTCCTCGCCAAGAGGCTGACCGCGTACGTCGCCCCGGCCGGTCCCCCCGGCATCCACTGGATCGGCCCGCCCGACCTCAAGCGGCTCCGCGCCCACCTCGACGGCCAGGTGCCCGAGGAGGACGTTCCGAAGGCGGTCGTGCACGTGCGAGAACTGCCCCGCACCCGGGCGGGACGGCTGGACCGGAACGCGCTGCCGCAGCCGCCCGCGAGTCAAGTGGGCTCTACCGGTGGCAAGTACGGGAGCGTGGACACCGGCACGTACACGGCCCGGACCGGCGGCCCCACCTCCCGTGGCTGCCTGGTGGGCTGCGCCTTCGTCCCGATGGCCGTCCTGTTCGGCCTCCTGACCGACGTGTTCTGGCCCGGCTCCACCGACCTGACCTACGTGCCCTGGCAGTACGCCGTCCTGTTCCGCGGCCTGTACGCCTTCGAGTGCCTCGCCTTCACCGCGGGTCTGCTCTTCCTCTTCACCGGCCGGTCGCGGATGCAGCGCACCGGGCGCTCCCCGCGGCTCACCACGGCCGCGCACCTCGCGCTCGTGTGGCTGCTGGCCTCGTGGTGGCCGCAGGACAACCTCTACCGGCTGGCGGCCAAGAACGACTGGCCCCTGCAGGCCGCACTCGTCTACACGTTCAACGTCCCGCTGATGATCGCGGCCGCGGTGGTCGCGGTCTGGGCCACCAGCCCGCCCGTGGGCGGGTACGAGGACCGGTTCGACGCCTGACGACGGGGCCCGGGGGTGCGCGCCCCCGGGCCCTCAGCGCAGCTCGGGCTCGCCGAACATGCCGCGCAGCGCCGCCGACTCCTCCCGGACCAGGTCGTCGGCCGCCTCCAGGTCCCGCCACGTACGGGCGGCCAGCAGCATCCCCAGGAAGGGCGCCGGCTCGAAGGCGGCCGTCGCGATCGCGGGGACGGCGACCGCCCCCAGGCGCTCGCAGCCCTCGGCCAGCGCGTCGAGGTGGGCCATCAGGTCGGCCTCGGGCAGCCGTGCCCCCAGGGGCACCTGGTCCATGATCCGTACCAGGTGTTCCCCGCCCCGCAGCGCGTCGAGCCGGGCCTTGACCATGAACGCCACCGACGGGCCGGTGAGCCGCAGGTTCGTCTCCGTCGGCGCCAGCAGCCCGTCCGCCCCGGCGACGAAGTCCACGTCGAACCAGCCCCGGTAGCCGTCCGAGGCCAGTTCCCGCCCGACTGCCATGCCGAAACCGGCCGCCACTTCCGCCTGGGCCCGGGGAACCGCCCCCGGCCCCACCGTCGCCCCCCGGTACGCCGTGCCCGCCACGTCCATGACGGCCGTCCCCACCGCGTGCACCCGGCCGTCCTCGGCCACGAACCCGTCCCAGGTCAGGTCCGCCCCCTCGCCCCACCCGGGCACGTACTCCTCGACGAGCAGCGGACCCCGCGGCAGCACGCCCACCGCCCGGCGGGCCCCGCCGGGCGCGCGCACCAGCTCCGCCGGCACCACCGCCGTGCCCGAACCCCCCACCCCGTGGTCGGACTTGAGGACGCTGTCGGCCCCCGACCGGGCCCGGGCCCGCAGCAACAGGGCCGCGGCGCGGCGGGTCGGGGCGTACCACTGGCGCGGCACCCGGACGCCGGGGTGGGAGCCGTCCGCCGCGAGCCGGTGGAACAGGGCACTGGAGGCCGACTTCGACTCGTACCGCAGGGCCGCGCCGGGCCCGGTGCGCCCCCACGGGAGCAGCGGCAGGCCCGCCTCCCGCAGGTGCGCGGCCAGGCGCGGGTGGCCGGTGAGCGCGGCGGACGGGCCGCGGCCGTCCTCGGCTAGGCCGTCGTACAGCTCCACCCCCTCCCACTCGAGCGCCTCGGACACCCTCCGCAGCCAGTCCCGCGGCACCGTCAGCGGCAGCAACAGGGCGGCCGGGTGCGGGGAGTGGAAGGCGGCGAGACCGGAATAGTGGTGGGCGGCCCGCTGCCGGTGGTCGGGGGTGCGGCCGCCGCGGCGCGGCCACGGCGTCGCGAACTGGGCGTTGTACTCCGCCACGTTGCCGATGTGGGCGCCGCGCCGGCCGCCCGTCCAGGCGCCCACCCAGGCGGGCTCCGGCCGCAGCTCCACCTCGAAGCGGGGCAGCGCGCCGTCGCGTCCGGCCGGGCGGGCGCCCATCGCCGCGTAGAAGGGGGCCGCGTGCGGGTCGGAGGCGATCCGCAGGCGCCCGAACCCGAGCTCCCGGGCCCGGGCCAGGGCGTCCCGGTACAGGGCCCGCCCCACCCCGCGCCGGACCGCCTCCGGGGCGACGAACAGCAGCCCGAGGCGGGCGGCCCGGGGGGCTCGGCCGTCCGGGGCCGGTCCCACGGGGGGTCCGGAGGCATCCGGCGTTCCCTCCGTCAGCCCCTTCGGTTCCTCGGGCGTTCCCTCCGTCGGCTCGTCCTCCAGCGAGGCCAGCCCGAGCACGCCGTGCCCGTCCTCCGCCACCCGCACCCGTCGGGCCGCCACCTCGCCCGGCCGGATCCGCAGCTCCTCCGCGCAGGCGGCCAGGAAGGCGGGGTCGTAGCCCCAGTACCCCTTGGAGCGCAGGGCCAGGGCACTCAGCTCCGCCGCCTCGGCCTCCCGGGCCGCCCGGATCCGCACCGTGGGCTCGATCACCCCCACAGGGTACGGGAGTTGATGCCGACCGGCCGGGCGCGACCGGCCGGCAGGCAGACGCCCGGCCCCCTCGCGCCCCCGTCGAGGGACACGACTAGGCTCGTGATCAACGCCAGCCGACCGCCCGGAGCGCCACCCGCACGCCGCCGGGCGCCCGTCCACGGGAGCCGCATGTCCGCCACCGCACCGCTGACCGTCGCCCTCGTCCAAGCCGCCTGCCCCGGACCGGACATCACCGCCAACGTCCGCCGGCACGCGGAGCTGCTGCGCGCCGCCGGCGCCCGGCTCACGGTGTTCCCGGAGTGCTCCCTGACCGGCTACGACCCGGCCGCCGAGGCGGTCACCGCCGACGACCCGAGGCTGGACCCGCTGGCCGACGCCTGCCGTGAGACGGGTTCGACGGCGCTGGTGTGCGCGGCGCTGGCCGAGCCCGGGGGCGTCGAGTCGCTGGCCCTGCTGGCCCTGGACGGTACGGACGTCCGGGTCGTCCACCGCAAGACGCACCTGCACGGGGCCGAGGTCGACCGCTTCACCCCGGGCGCCCGTCCGAGCGTGCTGGAGGTCGGAGGCCGCCGCATCGGGCTGGCGATCTGTGCGGACGCCTCCGTCCCCGGGCACGCGGCGGCCACCGCGGAGCTCGGCATCGACGCCTACCTCGCCAGCGCGCTCTACGGCGCCGACCCCGTGGCCCTGGCCCGGCGCGACAGCCAGGTGCGGGACGCGGCCGCCGCCCACGGGGTGTGGGGCCTGCTGGCCACCAGCGCCGGGCCGAGCGGCACCTACCCGGCGACCTCGGGCGGGTCGGGCGCCTGGGCGCCGGGCGGCGCTCTGGTCGCGCAGGCCGGCCCCGACCCGGACGGGATCGTGACGGTCACCCTCTGAAACGGGCACCCGGCGCCCGGCGCCGCCGGGCGGCCTCCCTCACTCGTACGAGCCGAAGGCCGCGGGGCCGGTCGGGCGGTAGGTGTGGAGCACCACGCCCCGGGCCGTGACCCGGCTGTCGACCAGGGCGAAGGCGGTGGGCGCCGCCCCCGAACTCGTCGTCGCCGAAGACGAAGCTCCAGCCGCCGTGCCGGAAGTCGTCACCGGGGTCCTCGGACGGCCCGCCCGGGGCCGGGACGACGCCGTCGAGGGTGGTGAACGCGGTGAGGTTGAGCTCGGCCATGGCGTGCTCCTTCGGGTGCGGCGGATCGCCGGCGGCCCCGGGGCGGGCCCCGCCGGACCGGACGCGGTGATGACCGTCCGGCGGCCCGGAACTCATCGGTCGGTGGTGTCCGAAGGGCTACGCTGCCCTGTATGACCGAGAAGTCCACTGCCACCCCGTTCGTCCGTACCTGGGAGATCCTGCCCAGCCGTGGCTACGAGACGGCGTGGATCGACCTCGGGGAGGCGAACCTGAGCGCCCGGGGCAGGGCCGTCGGGCTCGCGCCCGAGCCGTACTGGGTCGCGTACGAGCTCGAGACCGGCCCCGGGTTCGTCACCCGGCGGATGGCGGTGACGATCGAGACGGCGACGGCGGTGCGCACCCTGGACCTGAGGCGGGACGCGGACGGCCGGTGGACGGCGGACGGACGGCCGCGCCCCGAGCTCGCCGGCGCGCTCGACTGCGACCTCGGGCTGAGCCCGCTGACCAACACCATGCCGGTGCTCCGGCACGGCCTGCACCGGGGACCGGGGGAGGGGCCCCGGCGGTTCACGATGGCCTGGGTGTCGGTGCCGGAGCTCACGGTGCGGTCGCCCGTCCAGACGTACACGCACCTGGCGCGCGCCGAGCACGGGGCGCGGATCCGGGTCGAGTCCGGCACCTTCCGCAGTGATCTGGAGGTCGACGGGCACGGCCTGGTGCTCGACTACCCGCAGCTGGCGACCGCCCTGACCCGCTGAGCGCCCGGCGGGGCCCGGCGGGCGGCGCCGGGGTCAGACGGTCGGCAGCCGCGGCCCCGCGGGCGCGGGGCCGAGCGTGGTGGTGCCGGGGGCCGCCCGGTGGCCGAGGCCGGTGCGGTACGCGTCCAGGGCCGCCTCGATCCGGCCCGTGCGCCGCAGCAGGTCGCCCAGCAGCCGGCAGAGGTCCGCGAGGTCCCCGGACGCCCCGCTGCGCTCCAGCAGCGCCAGCGCCTGTACGTAGTGCTCCTCGGCGCCCTCGGTGTCCCCCCGCTCCTCGCGGATCAGGCCCAGCAGGCGGTGGGCGCCCCCGGCGTGCACCGCGCCGTGACCTGCGTCCAGGTCCAGCAGCACCGACAGGAGGCCGGACGCCTCCTCGTGGCGGCCCAGCCGCCTCAGCACGTCGGCCAGTTCCACCTCCACCTGGGCGGCGAACAGCACCGCCCGCTTGGCGGCCAGCATCTCCCGGGCGGTGCGCAGCTCCCGTTCGGCGGACTCGAGTTCGCCGTGCTGGGCGTGGACGTAGCCGCGCATCCAGTGGCAGTGCGCCAGATCGGTGCGCAGCCGCAGCTGCCCGTAGATCTCCTGGGCCTTGGCCAGTGAGGCGTCCGCCTCAGCGACCCGGCCCTCGGCCAGGAACGTACGGGCCACCTGCCGGTGCATCCCGGCCACCAGCGCCGGGTCGGCCACCTGGGGGGCGAGTGCGAGGGCCAGTTCGGCCGCGTGAGCGGCGCGGGCGTGCGCGCCCATGTCCATGTACGGACCGATGACGGCCGCGTACAGCAGGACCAGCGCTTCGGGGTCGGCCAGCCCGCTCTCCGTCAGCTCGTCGATGGCGGACTCGAGCAGGTAGCAGGCGTACCGCAGTTCGCCGGCCAGCAGGTGGGCGACGGCCCGGCCGCGGACGGCCCGGGCCCGCCGGGGCAGCGGCTGGCCGGCCGTCCCCAGCAGGTGCTCGGCGGCCTCGAAGTGGCGCCGGGCGTCGGAGAGTTCGCCGGTCTCCAGGGCGCAGTCGCCGAGGCCGAGGAGCGCCTCGGCCTGTTCGGCCGCCAGGCCCAGGTGCTCGGCGTCGGTCAGGGCGCGCCGGTAGCGCACCGCGGCGTCGTCGGCGGCCCCGGTGGCGAGCTCCCGTTGCGCGTCGGTGAGGGCGAGGCGCAGTTCGGTGCCGAGCCGGTCGGGGCGGCCGGTGGCCAGCTCTTCGTAGGAGACGCCCAGCCGCCGGGCGAGGAAGCGCACTGCCGCCTCGGAGGGGCGGACCCGGCCGGATTCCAGGGTGGAGATGTACGCCGGGGTGTACTCGGGGTGCGCCAACTGGCGTTGTGTCAAGCCACGTTCGGCCCGCAGTCGCTGCACGCGACGTCCGATTTCGGCGGTTTCGTCCACGGCGCTTGCCCCCTTCGCTCCCCAACTCCCCGTCCGCGTCCGGTTGGTGACGGAAAGTAGACCATTGCGCAGGGCTTCTGCGCCCCCTAGGTTAAGCCACCGGTTCATTGAACTTATCAAATGACTTAACTGCAGTACGGGGAAAGGAACACATGCGCGCAAACCTGCGCAGAGCCATAGCCGCCGCCGGTGTGGCCGCCACCACGGCCGCCCTGCTGGCCGCCACTCCGGGCGCCGCCAGCGCCCGCCCGGAGGAGTCCGGCGCCAAGGCCTCCGGCACGCCGACCGTCGAGGTCGAGATCCCGGGCCCGGAGTTCGGCAAGACCGCCGGCTCCGGCCACACCGAGGTTCCGGCCGGCTCGACCGACACCAAGCCCGCCGCACCCCTCTCGCCGGCCGCGGCGGCCCTGGACGGCACGGTCACCAAGCTGATCAACCACGGCCGCACCTCCGACCGCCTGGACGTCGTCATCATCGGCGACGGCTACACGGCCTCCCAGCTCGGCACGTTCCACACGCAGGCCAAGGCCAAGTGGGCGAACATCACCGCCGTCGAGCCGTACAAGACGTACAAGAACCTCTTCAACGTCTGGACCGTCGACGCCGTCTCGCACGACTCGGGCGTCAGCGGCGACCCGAGCAAGGGCGTCCACCGCAACACCGCCCTCGGCTCGTACTTCTGGTGCGAGGACATCGAGCGGCTGCTGTGCGTCGACCAGACCAAGGTCGACAAGTACGTCGCCAAGGCCCCCGACGCCGACCTGGTGATCGTCCTCTCCAACAGCAAGAAGTACGGCGGCGCCGGCTACAACCAGCGCAGCGCCCGCTACGGCTACGAGGGCATCTCCACCGCCTCCGCGGGCAACGAGCAGTCCGGCCAGGTCGCCATCCACGAGACCGGCCACTCCCTCGGCAAGCTCGCCGACGAGTACGACTACCCGTACGACCGCTACACCGGCCCCGAGCCCGGCGACAGCAACATCTCCAAGCTGACCGCCGCCCAGCTGAAGGCCAGCCGCGCCAAGTGGTACCGCTGGATCGGCGAGAAGTCGCCCGACGGCGGCAAGGTCGGCGCCTTCGAGGGCGCGGGCTACTACGTCCACGGCCTGTACCGGCCCACGGACAACTCGCTGATGCGCATCCTCGGCGTGCCCTTCAACCTGCCGGGCGTCGAGTCGATGATCGGCGGCTTCTACCGCCACGCCCGCATCGCGACCCCGGCGACCCGCACCGACCGCACGCTGCGCACCGGCGCCACCGCCAAGGTCACCGTGCCGACGATCTACACCGCCAACGGCCGCAAGCTGAAGGTCCGCTGGTTCGTCGACGGCAAGGAGATCACCCGCCTCGCCGGCCGCACCTCGGTCAAGGTCACGGACGTCAAGGCCGAGCTCGCCGACCGCGCCACGCACAAGCTGACCGTGCGCGTCGAGGACCGCTCCCCGTCGGTGCGCGACCCGCAGGTCGCCAAGACCCTGCGCACCTCGGTGAACTGGAAGGTCCGCCTCTGATCCGGTCCCCCGGACCGAGGTGACGAAAGCGCGGAGCCGGTACCCCCGTCGTGGGAGTACCGGCTCCGCCGCGTTCCGGCCGGACGGTCCGGGCCGCCGAGCCCCGCGCGGGCCCTCGGGGACCGGACCGCCGTCAGGGGGCTCAGACCGGGCCCGGGCCCCCGTCCTCGACGGGGATCGGGGTACGGGCGGTGGCCTCCGCGGCGGCCGGGCGGGTCCCGTTCGCCCGCCGCGCCTCGGGAACCTGGTCGGCACCGCCCTGGTTCATCGTGGCCAGCAGCTGGCGCGCCAGCCCCAGCCCCGTGCCACCCATCGTCAGCGCCTTGGCGAACAGCTCCGACATGCCCTCGGCGCCGTTGAGCAGCACCATGTGCTCCACGTTGCCGAAGGCCGACGCCCCGGCCTCCACGATCTTGGGCCAGTTCTCGGCCAGCTGCTGCGCGACCACGGCCTCCTGGTTCTCCGCCAGCGCCGCCGCCCGCGCCTTGATCGCCTCGGCCTCGGCGAGGCCCTTCGCCCGCGCCGACTCCGCCACCGCCAGACCCCTGGCCTGCGTGGCCGCGGCCTCCGCCTCACCGGTGGCCCGGGTCGCCGTCGCGGCGGCCAGTCCGCGCGCCTCCGTGGCCTGGGCCTCGGCGGCCGCGGCCGCCTTCACCCGGGTCGCCTCGGCCGCCGCCGCCAGCTCGGTCTCGCGGGCCTTGGCCTGCGCTCCGGAGATGCGTGCGTCGCGCTCCGCCTCGGCCAGGGTCCGCTTCTCGTACGCCTTGGCGTCGGCGGGCTTGCGCACGTCGGCCTGGAGCTGCTGCTCGCGCCGGTGCGCCTCCAGTTCGGCCACCCGCGTCTCCTGGACCACGACCTCCTGGCGGGCCGCCGCCTCGGCCAGCGGGCCGGCCTGCCGGGCGGCCGCGGCGGCCTTGTCCCGCTCCGCCTGGTAGCCGGCCTGCAGGATCTCGCTGTCCCGGGTGGCCTCGGCCATCCGCGCCTGCGCGGTCTGCTCCGCCTCCGTCGCCAGCCGGTTCGCCTCGGCCTGCGCGATCCGCGCGTCCCGCTGGACGGCCGCGGCGTGCGGCATCGCGAGGTTCTTGATGTAGCCGGTCGGGTCCTCGATCTCGTGGATCTGCAGCGAGTCGACGATCAGTCCGAGCTTCTCCATCTCCGTGCCGCAGGCCGCCCGGGTCTGACCGGTCAGCTTCTCGCGGTCACGGATCATGTCCTCGACCGTCAACCCGCCCACGATGGAGCGGAGGTGGCCGGCGAAGACGATGTGCACCCGCTCCGGCATCATCTTCTGCTGGTCGAGGAACCGGCGCGCGGCGTTCGCGATCGACACGTAGTCGTCGCCGACCTTGAAGATGACCACGCCCTTGACCCGCAGCGGAATGCCCTGCTGGGTCACGCAGTCCACCGACAGCTGGGTCTCGTTGAGGTCCAGCGACAGCTTGCGGACCGCCTGCACGCCCGGGATGACCAGGGTTCCGCGCCCGGTGACGATCCGGAACCCCATGCCCTCGCCCACTCCTTCGGTCTTGTGGGCCGAACCGGAGATGACGAGTGCCTCGTTCGGCTCGGCCACCCGCCACATGAGCTTGAACAGGCCGACCAGAACCAGTAGTGCGGCGAGCGCCAAGCCCGCCACGACGCCGATGACCATCGGCAACGCCCCCTTAGTGCGGTGCCCGTTCGGCACCGGTGAGACGGGAGTGTGCTCCTCGGCGCGGGCGGGGTGAAGACACCGCGCGATCTTTAGCGCAATCTTGATACATACAGGTCGGCGCGGGCGCCGGCGCCGCACGGGCGCCCGCTCACACCCCGTACGCGGCGCTCACGTACACCGTCCGCGGCGGCAGGTACTCCACGATCGTCACCACCGTGCCCACCTCGATCCGCTCGCTCCCCAGCGCCGGGTAGGCGAGGAAGTGCTCCGCCCCGCCCCGGATCCGTACGATCACCTCGCCCACCAGGCCCGGCCCGACGGTCCCGGTCACCCGTCCGGTCAGGCCCACCATGCTCATCTCCGCGTCCATGAACGGAGCGTACCCACGGCGGACCCCGGTCCGACCGGCCGGGAAAAGCGTTTGACCGCCGCCCGCGCCCGGGATCGGATGGGCACCCGTGAGCACAGGACAGATGCACCCCGGTCAGCAGCCCGTCGACGAGGACCTGGTACGACGCCTGGTGGCCGGGCAGTTCCCCCGCTGGGCGGCGCTGCCGGTGACCCGGATCGTCTCCGGCGGCACGGTCAACGCGATGTTCCGGCTGGGCGACGACATGGTCGTACGCCTGCCGCTGCTCGAAGGCGGCGCGGGAGACGTGGTGTCGGAACGGAAGTGGCTGCCCCGCCTCGCCCCGCTGCTCCCCACGGCCGTCCCCGAGGTGCTGGGGGAGGGCCGGCCGGCCGCGGACTACCCCTGGCCGTGGTCGGTCTACCGGTGGCGGACCGGGGAGAACCCCGTCGCGGGCGCGCTGAGCAGGCCCGAGGCGCTGGCCGCCGACCTGGCCGCCTTCGTGGTGGCGATGCGCGGGCTGACCCTCCCGGGCGCTCCAGGGGCCCACCGCGGCGGGCCCCTGGCCCTTCAGGACGTGGCGACGCGGGCCGCGATCGAGGAGTTGCGCCGGATCCCCGAGGAGGGCGTGGACGGTGCCGCCGTCACCGCTGTCTGGGAGGACGCCCTGCGGGCACCGGGCGGGGACGGGCCGCCGGTGTGGGTGCACGCCGACCTCATGCCGGGCAACCTGCTGGTGGCGGACGGCCGGCTCCGCGCCGTCATCGACTTCGGGTGCGTCGGCGCCGGGGACCCCGCCTGCGACCTGTTCCCGGCGTGGAACCTCCTGCCGCCCGGCGCCCGGCGGGTGTTCCGCGAGGCGGTGGGCGCGGACGACGCCACCTGGCGCCGGGGCCGGGGGCGCACCCTGTCGCAGGCGCTGATCGCCCTGCCGTACTACCGCACGACGAACCCGGCCATGGCGGCCAACGCCCGGCACGTCGTCCGGGCGGTGCTGGACGAGGTCTGACCCGACGAACCGGTCCGCCCCGAGGGCGAGGTCCGACCCGAGTGAGCCGTCAGCCGGTGCGGGTCAGCTTCGTGCCGAAGGACGGTGCGACCAGGTCGCTCCGCACGGCCACCGGTACGACGGTCGCGTCGCCGGCCGGGCCGACCGTGAGGCTGCCGACGACCGTGCCGGCCTTCGCCTCGTGCGGGAGCCCCTTGCCGCCGGTGCCGAGGGTGAGGGCCAGCTTCTGCCCCGGGACGCCGATCACGGTGGCGTCCCGGGTCGCCACCAGCGGCGTCCGGCCCCCGAGCCGGTCGTCCAGGTAGCCGACGACCTGACCCTTCTTGACGACCACGGCCGAGGCCAGAGCCTCGCGCACCGCCTCGATGATCTTCTTGCTGTTGTCCTTGACCAGGACGAGGCTGTTGCCGCCGTTCGGGTCCGGGCCCGAGACGTGCTGCTCCATCAAGGTGCCCAGGATCAGCGGGGTCCTGTCGCCCACCGACTTGTACGCCGCCCACATCAGGGCGCCGCCGGCGGCCGAGCTCGACCCCGTCTTGATGCCCTTGATGCTGAGGCCGGCCAGCAGCAGGTCGTCGTTGTTGTTGTTGATCGGTTCCGACAGGCCCTTGATCCTGGTGTTCGGCATCGCCACGATCTGCCGGAACACGTCGAACTCCATCACAGCCCGGGCCAACTTGAGCTGGTCGGTCGCCGTGCTCACGGTGCCGGCGTCGAGGCCACTGGGGTCGGTGTACGTGGTGCTGGCCATCCCCAGCTCCTCGGCGGCCGCGTTCATCTTGGCCACGAACGCCGTCACGCCGTCACTGCCGGTGTCCCAACGGGCCAACAGGCGCGCGACGTTGTTGGCCGAGGGGATCATCATCATCTTGAGCATGTCCTGCTGGCTGAACTTCGAGCCGGCCTCGAGGCGCATGATCCGGGACTCGTTCTCCGACTTCCCGTCCTGGACGGCCTTGGCGTCGACCTCGATCTGCGGCCCCTCTTCGCTCCTCTTCAGCGGATGGCCCTTGAGGATGACGTAGGCCGTCATCACCTTGGCCACGCTGGCGGTGGGAACCGGCTTCTGCGTGCCGAAGGTGCCGATCGTGCCGGAGCCCTGGACGCGCACGGCGCCCTGGCCGGCCTTCGGCCAGGGCAGCTCGAAGGCGCCGTCGAGGGTGACGGAGGAGGCGGCCCCGTCCGTCGTCAGGCGGGGGTCGGGCAGCGGGCGCACCGCCTGTACGACCGCGAGGACGCCGACGAGGAGGGCGAGGAGCGGGGTCCAGACCTTGACGCGCCGGACGAGGGTGCGGGTGGTGGTCTCGGCGGGCGGCGGGGTGTTCGTCAGCTGCGCCAGCAGGTCCAGCGGCGGCAACGGCTGCTCCGTCGTGGCCTCCGGCACGGCGGCGGCGACGGGCTCCCGCGACGCTGGCGCGCTCCCGGCGGCCGGACGACCCGTGTCCTCCAGCCGCCGGAGCGGGACGAGGGTGCTGGTCCGCTCGACGTCCGACTCGACGCCGCCGGCACCGGCCTCCCCGGTGACGGCGGCGTCGGCATCGGTACCCGCATCGGCATCGGTACCGGCATCGGCGTCGGGAACGGCTTCGGCGTCGGCGCCCACGCCGGCCCGTGCCGTGTCCGCGGCGGCGCCGGTCGTGGCGTCCGCAGCCGCCCCGCCCTCGGCCCTCCGGGCCCAGGAGGGGGTCGGGGGCGCGTCGTCCCGGGGCTCGTCGTCGGCTTCCGGCGCGGTGTCGGCCGGCGTGACCTCCACCGCCACGGCCGGCTCGGCCTCGGCGGTCGCGCCGGGCTCGATCCCGTCGGCCCGGTCGGACGCGGCCTCGGTGACGGGCTCCGCCTCGTGCTCGGTGTCCGGGTCCGTCCCCTCCGCGGGCTCGGGCTCGGCCTCACGTTCGGCCCCGGGCGAGGCGTCCGAGGGCGCCTCGTCGGCGGCCTCGGGATCGGTGCCGGTCCCGTCGGCGGCCTCCGTGTCGGCGCCGCCAGTCGGCTCGGCGGCGGCGGAATCGGCCGTGGTCCCGTCGCCGTGCCCGGGCGTCGCGTCCGCGTCCGCGTCGGCCGGGTCCCCGTCCTCGGCGTCCGGCTCCGGGGAGGACTCCGGCTCGGACTCGGGCTGTACGGCGGCGGTGGACCCGGTCGACGGCTCGGTCGGCAGGTCGGACCCGGTCGGCGGTTCGGCGGGGGAGTCCGGCGAGGTGGCCTCACGGTCCCCCGCGCCACCGCGGTCGGCGGGCTCCGGCCCGGTGGTCGTGTCGTTCTCGTCCTCCGGGGTGTCGGGCCTGTCGCCCTTGACCGGTACCGCCGTCATTCCTCGCGCCGCCTCGTTCGCCGTCCCACACTCGTGCGACGTGCTAGACGTCCGCGACGGCCCCCGGGTTCCGCGCCGCATGATCTTGTGCTGCGCGTCACCGGCCGGGCCGATCGCGGCAACCGCGCGACGTGCTGCGACCGGACACGGGCCCCCACCCCCGAGCCGTGCGCCTCGGCGCCGCCCGGCGGCGGGTGAGGGGTCGTCAGCCCCGGGCGCCCGAGGTCTCCAGGGGGCGGGCCGCCGGCGGGGAAGCGGGTGCGCAGGCGAGGACCGCCTCGAGGTCGTCGAGGGTGCGGCGGGCCGCCGCGATGCGGGCGTGCAGTTCGTCGGGGTCCGCCGCGGCCGCCGCGCCCCGCCGCCGCACCTCCTCGGCCCGGTTCGCCTCTGCCTCCAACTCCCGTGCCTCGTCCAGGGAGTTGAGTACGACGCCGATGAGCACGTTCACCAGCACGAAGGACGCCAGCAGCACGAAGGACGCGTAGTAGAAGAGGGACAGCCGCGAGATCTCCAGCCCCGCGTGCACCGCTTCGCCCAACCCGTCGAGCGTGGTGAGCAGAAACAGCGTCAGGGCGGCCCGCCCGATGGACCCGTAGTGCGCCGGGTCGGGTCCGGCGAAGCAGACCCAGCCGACCATCGCGTACACGTACAGCACCAGCGCGCCCACGAACAGGAAGCTCAGCGTGCCCGGCAGGCTGCGCCCCACCGCGATCAGCAGCACCCGCAGCTGCGGCAGGAACCGCGCCGTGCGCAGCACGCGGGCGAGCCGCAGCAGCCTCAGCACGGTGGTGTTCTCGCGGATCAGCGGCACGAACGCCGACAGGACCACCGCCAGGTCGAACAGGTTCCACGGGTCCCGGAAGAAAGCTTTTGGCCGGTCGGCGTGGGCACCCATGCGCACCAGCATCTCCAGCGCGAACACCGCGAGGCAGCACCGTTCGGCAGCCCGCAGCGCCGGCTCGTACGCCGTGACGAGGCCGCTGTACGTCTCCGCCCCCAGCAGGGCGGCGTTGAAGAGGATCACGGCGAAGACGACGGCGCCGAAGGCCGGGTCCTCGGTGATCGTGCGGCAGCGGGCGGCCAGTCGCGTGCGGCCGAGGCCGGCCGGCTTCGGGACCGTCATGGTGCTCCTTGGTGCGGGGGGATCCCCGGGCGGCGGGCAGCACGGAGTGCCCGCTCGGGGTGAGGGGGGGGCGCGCCGGGGGCGCGTCACAGCCGGTCGATCATGGCAGGGCGGAATGTCCTTCCCCGTTTACCGGGCCCGATAACAACCCAATTGAGTGATCTTCATCCGCGACCCGTACCCCTGGCCGCTACCGCCTCTGAAGGCACTCGCGCCCCACCCCTCAGCTGCGCGCGAACCAGGCCGTCGGGCCGCGTTCTTCCGCAGGTCGTGAGCTATGTTTGAACGCGAGCGCGCGGGGATGAGAAGGAGGCCCACCGGTGCCAACCGATCAGCAGGCACGCGCACAGGCGGCCGCGATCACGCCCGGCGGGGAGTCGCCGGAACACGAGCGCGCCCCTGCCGACCGCGTGCGTGCGTTGTTCGACGGGCACAGCCTTTCGCCGGGTCAGCGGCGGATCGCGCAGTACCTCATCGACCACCTCACCGAGGCCGCGTTCCTCTCCATCACCGAGCTCGCCGAGCGCGTCGGGGTCAGCCAGCCGTCCGTGACCCGGTTCGCCACCGCCCTCGGTTTCAGCGGGTACCCCGCCCTGCGCGAGGTGCTCCAGCCGATGGCCCTCAGTGCCGTGGCCGGCACGCCCGAGACCCGCGAGGAGCTCCGCCGCAACGAGCTCCAGGCGGCCGTCGACGCCGAGATCGACAACCTGGAGAACCTGCGCCGGGTGCTGGCCGACACCGACCAGGTGCTGGACATCGGCCGCGAGCTGGCCCGCTCGAAGCCCCTGACCGTGCTGGGCCTGCGCATCTCGGTCTCGCTGGCCGAGTACTTCGCGTACGCCGCCCGCCGCATCCACCCGGACGTCCGCGTCGTCACCCGCGGCGGCAGCGTCGCCTACGACGCCCTGCTGCAGTCCCGCTCCGCCGGCGGAACCTGGGTGCTGGCGTTCGCCATGCCCCGGCACGCGCACGAGACGCTGGCCGCCCTGCGCGCGGCCCGTCGCACCGGGCTCAAGGTCGCGCTGATCACGGACCTCACCCTCGGGCCGCTGGTCGACGAGGCGGACGCGGTGCTCACCGCCGGCACCGGTTCCCGGCTGGTCTTCGACTCGTACGCGGCCCCCGGCATGCTCGCCGCGGCCCTGCTGCAGGCGATGGTGGACGCCGACCCCGAGCGGACGCAGGCTCGGCTGGAAAGCTACGAGCAGGTCGCCGACCAGCACAACTTCTTCCTCTAGGCCCCGAAAGGCCGGATTCGCCCCGCCGGACCCTGCCCGCGCGGGCGTATTTTCATGTCCGAGATGTGCATGAAATTTTTCATACTCTTGCGTACTCGACGGTATATATATTTACTGCTCATCGGCGCTCGGATCATCCGATGCCAGGGAGGCCGCCCCCTATCGGCCTCCGGAACGCCCCACGGCGACGCTCCCTCCTCGCGCCGTCCGCGCGGCGTTCCATCCGGCTCTCGCATCCGGCAGAGCGCTCATCGGTGGCCCCGGCCGACCCCTGGGTCGGGGCCGCCGCCCCCTCTCGATCAGAGTTCGGCACCCCTCTTGGAAGCTACGCGAATGCCTCAGATGGTCCTCACCTCGCTCAGCCCGGACTGGCCGTGTCAGGTCAAGGCCCCGGGCACCCACGACTGGGAGCGCACGGCGACCCGCTGGCTGCGGGACCTGCTGCCCGCCCGGTACGCCGGCTACTCGACCCTCACCCGCCACCACGTGCTCCTCGCCCGCCACGCCCAGCTCCAGCTCCAGCACGAGATGCGGGCGATCCGGGTGGCGCTGGAGACCAGCCGCGTGGAGCTGCCCGCCCTCGGCGTCGTGGACGCCGTCATCGAGAACACCATCCGCATGTACGCCGTCGAGCTGGAGCAGCTGGGACGGCTCGCCCGCGGCGTCCGCCTGGTCGGTGACGCCCTCCTCGTGAGCTCCGGCGTCCCGGCCCGCCGCCGCTGAGACCGCCGACCCGACCGACTCGACCCGGCCCTCCCCCGGAACCCGCGGTCGCCGCGACCGACCCCGCAGCACCGCGCCCCGCCCGGCGGGAGGCCGGGCGGGGCGTCGGAGGCGGGAGGGGCGCGACGGTCGCCGTACGACCGGACCCGCCTCAGGCCCGGTGGTGGCGCATCGGCGTCAGCTGCTCGATGTCGTACCGCCGCCGCAGGGACTCGATCGCCTCGTGGTCGATCTGCCCCGGCGCCTCGAGGATCTCGAACAGCTCCTCGAAGTAGCGCTCGTGGTCCGGCGGCGGCGAGGCCTGGAAGAACATCCGCGCCGGTGTGTCCGAGCGGTTGGCGAAGGCGTGCGGACAGCCCGGCGGTACCACGATCACCGTGCCCGGCTCCGCCCGCACCGGCCGCCGGCCGTCTCGCGAGTCCCACAGCCGCCAGTCGCCGCCGTCGCGCACCCGCGGCTCGAACGCCATCACCTCCAGCTCGCCCTCCAGGACGTAGAACAACTCCTCGCTGCGCGTGTGGACGTGGGCGCCCACGTCGAACCCGGGCGGCACCACCACCTCGAAGCTCGACGACACCCGTGAGTGCTCGCCGGTCACCTTGAAGGTGACGTCGTGCGCCGTCGAGCGCAGGTTGCGGCCGTGCCCCGGCGGCACGAGCAGGCCGCTCACCAGACCACCGGAAGCGCCTCGGGGCCGCGGATCAGCGCCCCCGGCCGCCAACTCAGCTCGTCCTCCTCGACCGCCAACCGCAGACCGGGCAGCCGCTCCAGCAACGCCCCGACCATCAGTTCCTGTTCGAGCCGGGCCAGCAGGTTGCCGGGGCAGAAGTGCGGCCCGTACCCGAACGCGACGTGCGGGTTCGGGCTGCGGTCCAGGTGCAGCTCGTCCGGGTCGGGGAACACCTCGGGGTCCCGGTTGGCCGCGAGGTAGGAGACGTACACCGCCTCACCCGCGCGGATGTGCTGGCCGGCGATGGTCATGTCCTCCGTCGCGATGCGCGACAGCCCCACCGAGTTGCGGTGCGGGATGTAGCGCAGCAGCTCGTCGATGGCGGTCGGGCGCAGTGCGGGCTCGGCGCGCAGCCGCTCCCACAGACCCGGCCGGCTCAGCAGCAGGTACAGCATGTTGCCGGTGTTGTTGGTGACGGCCTCTCCGCCGATCTGGAGCAGGAGGGCCACGCCCACCGCCTCCGCCTCGGCGACCTCGCCGGCGGCCACCGCCTGGCTCAGCAGCCCGATGACGCCCTCGCCGCCCGCGCTGCCGCGCTCCCGCAGCGCGGCCTCGAAGTAGCCGCACATCCGCTGCTTGGCCTCCTCGCTGCGCTCGACGCCGGCGGTGGAGGAGAGGATCAGGGCCGTCCACTCGTGGACCCTGCCGCGGTCCTCGGCCGGTACGCCCATCAGCTCGCACACGACCGCGAGCGGGAAGGGCGCGAGCAGCCGTTCCGTCAGGTCCGCCGGTGGGCCGTCCGCGAGCAGCCCGTCCACCAGCTCGTCGAGCATGCCCCGCGCCTTCTCCCGCAGGGCGTCCACCCCGCGGGTGGTGAAGGCGGGGGCGACCGCCCTGCGCAGCCGGGTGTGGTCGGGCGGGTCCTCGAACCCGACGGCCCCGGGCACCGGGATGAAGTGCGGCGCCAGCCGGGTGACATCGGCCGCGACGACGGCCTTGCGGCTGAAGCGCGGGTCGTTGGTGATCAGCCGGACGTCCTCGTAGCGGGTGAACAGCCAGGCCCAGCCGCTGCCGTTGTCCAGTTTGATCCTGGTCACCGGGCCTTCGCGCATCAGGTCCGCCAGCACCGGGTCGAAGTCGGTCCCCGACAGGTGCTGGGCGGGCCATTCGCGGATCGGCCGCAGTTCGTCCGAGGGGGCGGTCGCCTCCAACATGGTCACTTCCTCCTGGACACGAAAGCCGGGTGGGTCGCTCCGACGCCACGGGTGGTCACCGACACCGCGGAGCCGGCGGGCGAGCCGGGGGAATGGGAGGTGGTCCAGCGGCCCAGCACCATCTCTGCGGTGATGCCCGGACCGAAGCCCGCCATCAGGCCGCGGGCCGCGGGCGCGGTGCCGCCCTCGTCGAACATCCGCCGCAGGGCGTCGAGCACGACGGCACTGGCGATGTTGCCGTACTCGGTCAGCGTCGCCCGGCTGAACCGGAAGGCCTCCGGGGGGACGCCGAGGTACTTGCTGAGGTCGTCCAGGATCCGGGGGCCGCCCGCGTGGATGATGTAGAAGTCCAGCGCGTCGGCGCTCCAGCCGTGCTGTCCGGCCAGTTCCTTCAGCGCGGGCGCGAGCGGCTCCATGGTGCCGGGTACGCGCTTGTCGAGCTTGAAGTGGAAGCCGGTCGAGCGGACGTCGTACGCGATCCAGTCCTCCGTGTTCGGGACCAGGTACGAGCCGTTGCGCTCCAGCTGGACGCCCGTACCGCCCTCGCCGCGGACCACGGCGGCCGCGACGCCGTCGCCGAACAGGCCGTTGGAGAGCAGGTTGCCGACGCTGAGGTCGGTGGGCTGGTAGCACAGCGAGCAGAACTCGCAGGCCACGATCAGCGCGTTCGTCCCCGGGTAGGCGGTGCAGAAGTCGTGCGCCCGGTTGATGGCGGCACCGCCGGCCGCGCAGCCGAGCTGGGCTATCGGGACCTGGCGGGCGTCCGTGCGGAACCCCATGGTGTTGATCAGCCAGGCGGTCAGCGACGGCATCATGAAGCCCGTGCAGGACACGTAGATGATCACGTCGATGTCTTCCGCACCGAGCTCGGCCGAGGCCAGTGCCTCCCGGATCACCGCGGGCACGCGCTCCTTGGCCGCCGCCTCGTAGGTCGCGTTGCGGGCGTCGAGCCCGGGATGGCGCAGGGTCTCCTCGATGGGCTGGAGGATGTGCCGTTTCTGTACGCCCGTGTTCCGGATGAGGCGCAGGGCCAGCTGGAGCTGGGGGTGGTCCTTGTGGACGGACCGGGCCAGTTCGAGAGTCTGCTCCATCGTGATCACGTGCTCGGGTACGGATACCGCAGGTCTACACAGAGTGGCCATGAGGGTGCGCCTTTCTCTCGCTCCTTCGCACAGGCTCACCGACGCCTCCCGGGTCCGCTCGTCGACCGGACGGCCACGCTCGGCGGGCGTGATCGGGGCCGTCACCCGCCCGGCGGAGCCGGCGAGCCGCCCGGCAGGCCCGGTGACATGCTCAAAGGCGCTCGGTCCGGGTGATCCGGACGGCACGAGGAGGACCTGATGACGCTGACAGCGACCCAGGGGCGGGACCCGGCGCCCGAACCCCGTGCGGACACCGTGCGTGAAGGCTTCCCCAGGGGATCGGACCGGTGGTCCGCCCTCCGGCCGGGGGCCCCGGGGGCCGGTGGCGCGGATCGACGACCCGCAGTCCGCCGTACGGGTGACGCGCGCGGCGCAGAAGGGGAAACATGGCGCGCCACGGTTTCGCCGAGGGGGGCGCGGTGACAGGCCACCACCGGCTCCCGCATCCCCACCTGCGCGTGCTGCGCGGCATGCCCGACGAGGTGGAACTGGCCGCGTTGCTGCTGGCCGTGACGCTGCTCGCGCAGAGCGGCGACGCCGCCCACCCGGCCCGCCACCGGCGGCCCGGCCGGGCCCACTGGGACCGCCCCCGGATCGGCGGCTTCCACCCCTGCCACTCCTGGCGCGCCGGGCACCCCCACTAGCGGTGCCTTCCGTTCCGGCACCGGCCCGCCTCGGGGCGGGCCGCGCCGGGAGCGTGTATCCAGGAGGGATGGAGCTCCGGTCACCGGCGGCGAGCCGGCACCCGTCCCCCCGGGGACGGAACGCGCTGCTGGCGGTACCGATCGCGCTCATCGTGGTCGTGACCGTGGTGGACGTGCTGGCCCCGCCGGACGTGCACCTGGGGCCGTTGCTGGCCGCCGCCCCGGCACTGACCGCCTCCTTCCGCGGCCCCCGCGCCACCGCCCTGGTCGGCCTGATCGCCGTGCTGGCCCAGGCCACCGTCGCGGCCTCCCGCACCACGGTCAGCGACCTCAACCACACCCTGCAGCTCGTCGCGCTGGTCCTGATCTCGGCCTTCGTGACCGGCTTCGCCCACCTCCGCGAGGTCCGCGAGCGCGAACTCACCCAGCTGCGCACGGTGGCGGAGGCGGCCCAGCGGGTGGTGCTGCGGCCGTTGCGCGACCAGGTCGGCCCGCTGCGGCTGGCCTCCGTCTACCTCGCCGCCGAGGCCGAGGCGGAGATCGGCGGCGACCTGTACGCCTGCGCCCGGACCGCGCACGGCACCCGCCTGATCATCGGCGACGTACGGGGAAAGGGGCTGGAAGCGGTCGGGGACGCCGCGTTGGTGCTCGGTGCCTTCCGGGCCGCGGCCCACCAGGAGACCGATCTGCCCGGCCTGGTCGCGTACGTCGAGGGCACGGTCTCCGCGGATCGCGAGGACGCGATCACGGCCGACCGGGACGCCGGCCCGGACCGGGGCGACGACCCCGGCGAGCGCGTCGAGGCGTTCACCACGGCCGCCGTCATCGACGTACCCGACGAGGAAAAGGTGCTGCGGATCCTCAACTGCGGCCACCCGCCGCCCCTGTTGCTGCGGGCGGGCCGGGTGCACCAGCTTGACGTGGCGGAACCGGCCCCGCCGCTCGGGCTCACCGAGTTCGTCCCCGCCACCCTCGACCCGCAGACCTTCGCCTTCGAGCCGGGCGACCTGCTGCTGCTCTACACCGACGGCGTGGTCGAGGCCCGCGACGCGCACGGCCGCTTCTACCCGCTCGCCGAGCGGGTGGCGGCGGCTCCCGGCCACGCGCCCCGGGCCCTGCTCGACCACCTCTGCGCCGACCTGCTGGCCCACGCCGGCGGCCGCCTGGGCGACGACGCGGCCCTGGTCGCCGTCGAACGCGTGGCCGAGGAGCCGTCCGGGGGCGTCGAGGGCCGTCCGGGGCCGGCCGTGACCGGCCCCGGACCCGTGCGTCCCTAGAAGAGGAGGCCGTACACGTTCCAGCCGGAGGCGATCTTCACGCGCGGCCTGAGCGTGGCGGTACCCGAGTGGCCAGTGGAGCTGTAACGCCAGACGTTGCCGGCCGAGTCGCGGGCGACCAGGTCGCTGCGGCCGTCGCCGTCGAGGTCGCCGGGTGTCACGACCGCGTCGTAGCCGCTCCAGTCGCGAGGGCCGGCGACCTTCACCGGGCGCTCGAAGGGACGGGTCGCGGAGCCCGTCCCCTTGTAGAGGAAGAGCCCGTCGGCTCCGCGGGCGAACAGGTCGGCCCGGCCGTCCCCGCTGTAGTCGCCCGCGCCGAACAGGGCGTGCCGGTACGGGCCCCAGCCGCCGCCGACCCTGATCCGGGCGCCGAGGCGGGTCCGGTACGCCCCGTCGCCCGGGTAGAGCCACAGGACCCCGTCGGTGCCGAGGGCGAGCAGGTCGCCCCTGCCGTCGCCGGTCAGGTCGCCGGGGCCGACCGTGGTGTCGTACGTCCACGACGTGCTGGCGACCCGGCCGGCGATGGTCAGCTTGCTGCCGTACTGGGTGACGAAGCTGGCGTGGTTGCGGTCGTGCAGCGCGGTGGCGTACGTGAAGCGGCCGCCGGCCGCGGGCTTCGTGCCCGGGCCCCAGTCGATCTCGTCCGGGTCGTCGAACCGGCCGTTCGCCGTGTTCTCCAGCTTCCACCAGCTCCGGTCCGCCGCACGGACGGCGAGGGCCTGGCTGCGACCGTACACCTGCGTGGTGCCGGCCCCGATGAGGAAGCAGGTGCCGTCCCAGCCGCTGCCGCCGCGCCGCGGAGCGGCGAACGCGCCGCCGCCCTTGGCGTCGTACGTGTAGACGTAGCCGTTGCGCTTGCGCGCGTACAGGTCGGCGAGGCCGTCGCCGTTCTGGTCGTCGGCCGCGACGATCTGGTTGTAGGTGTTCCAGCCCGTGCCGACCTTCGTCCGGATGCGCAGCGGTGCGGTGGCGGAGCCGGTGCCCTTGAAGAACCAGAGCGTGCCGTCCAGCGACCGGGCCAGCACGTCGCCGATGGCGTCGCCGTCGACGTCGTTGGCACCGACGAGCTGGTCGTACGCTCCCCAACCGGTGCCGATCCTGACGCGCGGGGCGAACGGGGTGCCGGTCAGCTTGCCCGTGCCCTTGTAGAGGTAGAGGTCGCCCGAGAAGGTTCGGGCCAGCAGGTCGGGCCTGCCGTCCTTGGTGAGGTCGCCCGGCGCGATGACCTTGTTGTAGGCCTGCCAGCCGCGACCGACCCAGTACGGCGTCGTCGTGCGGTCGGGGATGGCCGAGTACAGCGAGAGCCGGCCGTCGGCCGACAGGGTGAGGAACTCGGGGAACAGCTCGGCGCCCAGGTTGCCGACCGGGATGAAGTCGACGAACTGCTCGTCCGGATCGGTGGACTTGACGGTGAACGACTTGGGCTCGCTGCCCGTGCGGGTCGGCCACGCCCAGGTCGAGCCGTCGTTCTCCTGGGATATGAGGTCGCTGACCCCGTCCAGGTCGATGTCGTGCAGCGGCTTGGCCTTCGCCCTGGCGGCGGCGTGGGAGTCCTGGGGCCGCACGGCCGGCCCGAAGGCGTCCTCGAAGAGGGTGCCGCCGGGGCCGTGCGACCGCGCGGCGCTCGCCGCGGTCCCGGTCGGCGCGGCCACTGCGGTCGCGTCCGGCGCGGTGTCGGCGGCCGCGCCGGGGCCCGCGAGGAGCAGGCCGGCGGAGAGTGCGAGGGCCGTGCCGGTCGCGAGCAGGCCGGTGCGCGGGATGGTTCTGGTGACGCGTCTGTGGAACAAAGGTCTCCCCCTGCGAGTGCTTCGCGGGAGCCCGGACGGCAGGTGCGTCGCGCCCCCGCACGTCCCGTGCACCCTACCGTCACCCCGCCTTCGCACCGCGGCAGTTGGGGCGCGGGTCGCGCTTCGGGCCCGTCCCGTCCCCGAACCGACGGGTAGCCGAAAATCATCGTTCACGGCACTGGGTTCCTGCAGGGGCGGTGGCTACCCTCCGCGCATGATTCCCACGGTTGTCTGGGGCACCGGCAACGTCGGCCGCGCGGCCATCCGTGCCGTCGAGGCCCATCCGGCCCTGCAGCTCACCGCAGTCCTCGTCCACGATCCCGCGAAGGTCGGCCGGGACGCCGGTGCCCTCGCCGGCCTCGACCGCGCGCTGGGCGTGGCCGCCACCGACGACGTCGGCGCCGTGCTCGGCGCCCGGCCCCGGGCCGTGGTGTACGCGGCCTCGGGCGACATCCGCCCCGACGAGGCCCTGGCCGACGTGGTCCGGGCCGTCGCCGCCGGGGCGGTCGTCGTCACCCCCGCCCTCTACCCGCTCTACGACCACCGGGCCGCGCCGCCGGAGTTCCGCGACCCGGTGGTGGCCGCGGTGGCCGAGGGCGGCGGCTCGCTGTTCTCCTCCGGCGTCGACCCCGGCTGGGGCAACGACGTCCTGCCGCTCCTGGTCAGCGGACTCGGCTCCACCGTCGAGGCCGTCCGCTGCCAGGAGGTCTTCGACTACTCCACGTACGACCAGCCCGACTCCGTCCGCCACCTCGTCGGCATGGGCCACCCCATGGACTACGAGCCGCCCATGCTCTTCCCCTCCGTCCCCACGATGGTGTGGGGCGGCCAGATCCGCATGATGGCCCGCGCCCTGGGCGTCGAACTCGACGACATACGCGAGACGCTGGAGCGACGCCCGCTGGAGCGCACCGTCACCACCCGCACCATGGGCGAGTTCGAGGCCGGCACCCAGGGGGCCATCCGCTTCGAGGTCCAGGGCATCGTCGCGGGGGAGCCCCGCATCGTCATCGAGCACGTCACCCGCATCCACCCCTCCTGCGCCCCCGACTGGCCGCAGCCCCCGGACGGCTCCGGCGCCCACCGCGTGGTCATCGAGGGCCGCCCGCGCATCGAGGTCACCGTCGAGGCGTCCGACGAGGGCGAGAACCGCTCGGCGGGCGGCAACGCCACCGCCGTGGGCCGCCTGGTCAACGCCATCGACTGGCTCGTCGACGCCAAGCCGGGCCTGTACGACGCCCTCGACGTCCCGCTGCGCCCCGCCGTCGGCAAACTCGGAAGGACCGAACGGACATGATCATCGACATCCCCGAGGGGCAGGAGCCCATCGGCTACGTCTGGGGCGACATGGTCCCCGGCATCGGCATGGCCGCCGCCAACTTCTCCCTGTCCGTGTACGCCCACACCACCCTGGGGCTGCGCGAGTTCGAGGCGGCCCGGCTGCGCATCGCGCAGATCAACGGCTGCCACTTCTGCCTCGACTGGCGTACCGAGCGCGACGGGGAGAAGGTCGAGGAGGAGTTCGCCGACGCCGTCACCGAGTGGCGCACGACCGACCGCTTCGACGAGCGGACCCGGCTGGCCGCCGAGTACGCCGAGCGGTACGCGCTGGACCACCACAACCTCGACGGGGGGTTCTGGGAGCGGATGACCGCCCACTACAGCCAGGTCGAGATCGTCGAGCTGAGCATGAGCATCGGCTCGTGGCTGGCGTTCGGGCGGCTCAACCACGTGCTGGGGCTCGACTCCGTGTGCGTCCTGCCCACGCACTGACGCGGAACGGGGCCGACCGGTCGCACCGGTCGGCCCCGTCCGGGCCGTCATGCGCGGCGGCGGTGGTGCGCGCGCCTCACAGGTCCGTGGCGATGATCTTCTCGATGTTGCGCTCGGCCAGGGCCGTGATGGTCACGAACGGGTTCACGCTGGTGTTGCCGGGGATCAGCGCGCCGTCGATGACGTACAGGCCCGAGTAGCCCTGCAGGCGGCCGTAGTTGTCGGTGGCCTTGCCCAGCACCGCGCCGCCGAGCGGGTGGTAGGTCAGATGGTCGCCCCAGATCTTGTAGGCACCGAACAGGTCGGTCCGGTAGATCGTCCCCTCCTTGGAGTTGATCCTGTCGAAGATGGACTTCGCCATGTCGATGGCGGGCTGTTTCCAGGCGGTCTGCCAGTTCAGCTCGGCGGCGCCGGTCGTCGGGTTGTAGGTGAACTCGGCCCGGTGGGGGTTCTTGGTGATCGAGAGGTAGAACGAGGCGTACGTCTCGATGCCGGTCGGCAGCGGGGCCACCTCGGCGAAGGCGCCGCCCGCGTCCCAGTTGTCGATGCCCGAGCAGGGGATGGTCGACTGCAGCTTGCCGGTCGGGTCCCACAGGTGGTTGGCCCGGCCGCACATGACGTTGCCGTTGTCGCCCCAGCCCTTGCCCACCTCGCCGTTGAGCTGCGGCAGCGCGCCGGTGGCCCTGAGCTTCACCAGCAGCTTGCTCGTCCCGACGCTGCCCGCGGCGAAGAAGACCCGGCCGGCCGTGACGCTCTTGGTCGCGACGGTGTCGCCGCCGGTGTCGAGCTGGTCCATGACGACCGTGTAGCCGCCGCCCGCGGCCGGGCGGACCGAGGTGACCTTGTGCAGGGCGGAGACCGTCACGCGGCCGGTGGCCCGGGCGGCCGCGATGTAGGTCTGCTGGAGGGACTTCTTGCCGTGGTTGTTGCCGTAGAGGATCTCGCCGTCGAGGGCGGACCTGGTGGCGGTGCCGGAGGCCTCCCGCTTCATGTAGTCCCAGTCGTACACGTCCGGCACGAAGGTCCAGGGGAAGCCGGAGCGCTGGGCGTGCTTGCGGCCCACGCGCGAGAACTGGTAGCAGTCGGCGGTCTCGAACCAGTTCGGGTCGACCAGGCCCACGCCGAGCCCCGCGTTGGCGCGGGGGTAGTAGACGCCGTACATCTCGTCGGGGTCGACGGTCGGCAGGACGGTCGGGAAGTTCTGCCGCCTGGGCGTGACGGCCATGCCGCCGTTGACGAGCGATCCGCCGCCGACGCCGCGGCCCTGGTAGACGGTGATGCCGCCCAGCTCCTCGGCGTCCAGGATGCCGGTGTAGCGGGAGATGTCCTTGTCGATGGGGTAGCCGAGGAAGTAGTTGAGCGGTGCCTTGGTCCGGGTGCGCAGCCAGTACGAGCGCTGGTCCGGGTCGAGGGTGTTGCAGAAGATCTTGCCGTCGGACCCCGGCGTGTCCCAGGCCATGCCCATCTCGACCATCTGGACGTCGACCCCGGCCTGGGCGAGCCGGAGGGCGGCCACCGAGCCGCCGTACCCGGTTCCGATGACGAGCGCGGGGACCTGCGCCCCGTCGGCGACCGGTGCGTCGGCGGCGGTGGGGATCGCCGCGGCGCGGGCCGACGGGGCGGTGAGGGCCGCACTGCCAAGAATGGAACCTGTTCCAACGATGAAGCCGCGGCGCGAAACACCTCTGGAACCCGTGCTGTGGGGGGGATTTACGGTCATGGAGGTTCCTCACTCTCTGGCGGAGTGGGAACAGGTTCTACGCGTCAGGGCATGCGAAGTCACTACATACTGATAAGTAACTTATGTCCGGACCTGGCGCGAAACCGCCCCGCCTCGGAGGCGGGGCAGCCGACTCCGGCGCGATAGCGCCCCCCGCCTACTCCTCGATCGCGCCGCCGATCCGGCGCAGGTGCGCGCGGAAGGTGTAGGACGGGTCCGCCGCCCGCCGCTCCAGGTAGCCCGTGAAGTCCGTCTGGTCGCGCAGGGTGCGACCGGCGCGGATCAGTCGCGCCTGCTCGCGCTCGGTGTCGTGGATGCCCCGCGCGGTCTCCAGGACCGCCGCGACCCGGTCCGCGGCGACGAACAGCACCCCGTCCGCGTCCGCGAACACGGCGTCCGCCGCGCTCACCGCGTGCCCGCCGAAGCGGGCCGTGGTCAGGGCCTCGGGCTCGCGCGGGTCCACCCGTACCGGACCGGCCGGGCAGGCGCCGTAGCTGAATACCGGCAGCCCGATCTCCACCAGCTCCGGGGTGTCCCGGTGCAGCCCCCACACGACCAGTCCCGCCACGTCCGCCGCCCCGGCCTCCAGGACGGTCAGGTCGCCGATGCAGGCCTCGTCCGTGCGGCCGCCGTTGTCGATCACGAGGACGTCACCCGGACGGGCGGCGGCGTACGCCTCCAGGAACACGTCCACGCTGCCGTAGTGGCGCGCGGGCAGCGCGCGGCCGGCGAGCCGGGCGCCCTCGACCACGGCCCCGATCCCGGCCGGCGCGGCCCGCAGCGGGACGCCCAGCCGCACGCACGCGTCGGCCACCAGTGGCGTGGACAGCTCCTCGAAGGCCTCGTACATCGCTTCCCCTCCCGGGTGTCGGGCGCCGGTCGCCGCCTGCGCGGCGCCGGCCGGTACCGCGGCGCCGGCCCGGCGGGCGTACGCCGTACGGGGGCACCGGACGGCTGTGTAGAGTGCGCGCGCGTACAGTGCCCGTTCCCGAGCGTGTCATGAGATGGAACCCATGAGTGCAATCAGCGTCGGTCAGGCCGTGATCCTCGGCGTCGTGGAGGGCGTGACCGAGTTCCTGCCGGTCTCGTCCACCGGCCACCTCAAGATCACCGAGGGACTGATGGGCATCCCCGTCACCGACGATTCGGTCGTCGGCTTCACCGCGGTCATCCAGGTCGGGGCGATCGCGGCGGTGCTGGTGTACTTCTTCAAGGACATCGTGCGGATCGTCAGGGCCTGGGGGCGCGGGCTGGCCGACAAGGAGGAGCGCTACCACCACGACTACCAGTTCGCGTGGTGGGTCATCTTCGCCACGATCCCGATCGTGGTGGTGGGGCTGGCGGCCAAGCCGCTGATCGAGGGGCCGCTGGCCTCGCTGTGGGTGGTGGCCGGCTCGCTGATCGTCGGCTCCGGCGTGATGTGGGCGGCCGATCAGATGGGCCGGCACAAGCGCGGTGAGGACGACACCGGTTTCAAGGACGCCATGCTGGTCGGCTGCTCGCAGATCCTGGCCCTGCTCTTCCCCGGCTTCTCGCGGTCGGGCGCGACGATGTCCACCGCGCTGATGCTGGACCTGGACCGGGTCGCCGCCACCCGGCTGTCCTTCTTCCTCGGCATCCCCGCGCTGACGGGTGCCGGCCTGTACGAGCTCAAGGACGCGGTGGGCGCGGGGGTCGACCCCGTTCCGCTCCTGGTCGGCACGGCCGTCTCGTTCGTGGTCGCGTACGCCTCCATCGCCTGGCTGCTGAAGTTCGTCGCGCGGCACTCCTTCAACGCCTTCGTGATCTACCGCATCGTCATCGGCCTGCTGCTGTTCGGGCTGCTCGGCACGGGCGTCCTGTCCGCCTGACGCACGGATCGAAGGGCCCGGGAGCCACGGCTTCCGGGCCCTTCGGCGTACCGGGGGTGCGCGGCTCTCGGGCTCCGTGCGTTCGCGTGGCCGGGGGCCGCCGTTCGGGGCAGTCCGGCGCGTCGGTCCCTTGGGGTGCGGGGGAGCGGTGCCCACAGTGTCGTCGGGTGCGGCCCCGTGGTCGACGGGTCGGCTGATGGTCCGTCATCCGGATGCGGGGGGTTACCGCAGGTCAAAGGGGGTGTGGGTGGATGTGAACGGCAGGTGACGGGTTTCGGACAGATGTGGGATCGGGGTTCTGGAGAGGTATAGACCAATGCTAGGTTTGGTCGCGTATCCCGCACATCCCGTCACCGTTGGTGAGCTTGGAGGTCCTGCCGTGTCCCGCTCACTGCCGTCCACCGCCCGTGTGCCCGCCGCCCATGGTTCAGCCGCCCGTGCGTCCGCCGTCCATGGTTCCGGCCCTGCTTCCGGGACCGGCGCCGGTCCCGATACCGGTCCCGGTCCCGGAGGTCCCGGTGTCGGTGGTGCCGGTGTCGGTGGTGCCGGCGTCGGCCCGGACGCCGGTCCTCGACCGCAGGTTCCGGCGTACCTGCGCATCGCCGAGGAGATCCGCCGGGACATGGGCGCCGGCCTGCTCCCGCCCGGAGCGAGACTCCCCGCCGAGCGGATGCTGGCCGCCCGCTTCGACGTCAACCGCCAGACGCTGCGCAGCGCGCTCCAGCAGCTGCGCGAGGAGGGCCTGGTGGTGACGGACAAGCGGGGATCGTTCGTGGCGGACGCGGAGCACCCGCCGCCGGCCGGCCGACGCCCCGTACACCTGCCGGTCTTCCCCGGCGGCGCGGGCACCGGCGGCGTACGCACGGACGCCCGGCTGTACCTGGCGGGCGCCCCCGCGGCGCTGGCGGACCTGCTCGCGGTCGACCCCGCAGAGCCCGTACTCGCCCACCGGCACCGGACGTTCGGGGCGATGGGGGAGGTGCTCCAGGAGGCGCTCACCCACTTCTCGCCCGTCGCCGTGGACGAGATCCCCGAACTGCGGCGCTACCGCGCCCGGCTCCGCGGCCACCAGCCGGACCTGCGGCTGCTCTACCACTGGATGGACCGGGCCGGGCTGCGGCCCGCCATGCGCGAGTCGATCACCCTCTCGCGCAGGTCCGCCCGGCCGGCCGTACGGCGGCTGGTGCGCGACGGCCGGGGCCGGGTCCTGGAGGTGACGGACCTCTCCTTCACCCCGGTCTGGGACGAGCTGGTGTTTGAATACCAGGGTCCCGGCGTGACCGCGGCCCGCACCGCGGGCCGCGGGCCGGGCAGTTGACCCACTGAACCACCGTCAGGAGAACCCGCCCGTGCGCCGTGCCCCCACCCCGTCCCCGCGTCCGCTGCGTACCGCCGCCCTCGGCGGTGCCCTCGCCCTCGTCCTGCTGACGGGCGGTGCGGGCACCGCCGGCGCCGAGGTCCCCGCGCCGGCGCCGGGGCAGGGCGCGAAGGTGCCGGCCTGGTCCGCCGCGGCGGCGGAGGCGGCGGAGTTCTGGACCCCCGCGCGCATGGCGTCGGCGATTCCGGTCGACGGCGCGGCGGCGTCCGGTGCGGCGTCCGGTGCGGCGTCCGGTGCGGCGTCCGAGTCCGCGGCCATCCCGGACCCGACGCCGACACCGGCCGCCACGCCCACGCCGGCGCCCGGCCTCCTCGGCGTCGGCCGCGACTTCGGCGGGCTGCCGCAGGTGGGCCGGATGTACCTGACGCGGGGCACCCGGGCCTACTTCTGCACCGCCAGCGTCATCGCCTCGCCCCGCCGCAGCCTCGTCCTCACCGCCGCGCACTGCCTCGGGGGCACCACGCGCGACGCCCGGATGGCCTTCGTGCCCCGCTACACCAAGGCGAACCCGCAGCCGTACGGGCTCTTCCCCGTGGCCCGCACCGCCGGCGACGCCGCCAACCGCATCTGGATCGACCCGCGCTACCGCACCCAGGGGGCCGACCGGGCCGCCTTCCTCGACGTCGCGTTCGTCGAGGTCGGTCCGCGGACGGACGGCCGCCGCGTCCAGGACGTCGTCGGCGCCGACCGGCTCCTGACGCACGCCGGGTACGCCCACCGCTCGGTCCGGCTCGTCGGTCACCCCGGCAGCGCCGCGCGCCCGCGCTACTGCGTCAACCACACCGCGAAGTTCACCAGCACCGACCGGGCCATCCCGGGTTCGTTCCTGCGCATCGACTGCACCGGATACCCGGGCGGCACCAGCGGGAGCCCGTTCATCGCGCACTACGACACCGCCACCCGCACCGGCGACGTGGTGGGCATCATCGGCGGCTACAAGACGGGCGGCGAGACCCCCGACACGTCCTACAGCCCGTACTTCGGTACCTCCGTGCAGCGGCTGTACGACCAGGCGGTCGCGGCGCGCTGAGGGGCGGGTCGCCCGGATCGCTTGTCGGGCCGGCCCCGCCGGGTCCTCGGCTGGCCCGGTGGGGCCCGTTGAGGCCCGTTGGGCCCGGTGGGGCCCGTTGGGTGGGTGGCCCTTCGCTGCCGTTGGGGGTGCTATGTGCGTGGCCCGGCGCCGTGGGGTCCGCTTCGGCCGAGCGGCGGCTGCGTTCGGTGCGGGTGCCGTGGTGTGTGGGTCCCCTCGGCGCTTGACGGGGGCGGCCTGCAGGCCCTGCGGCAGGCCCACCCCGGAGGCTTCGGGGCTTCGCCCTGGCCTTCGGCCCCCCTCGGCCCGGGCCTGCCTCCGGTCCAGCCTGCCACCCCCGTCAAGCACCTCCCCCACACACCACGGCACCCGCGGGAGTCGGCGGGGCGGCCTTCGGCGAGCCGGTCGTTCCAGTGGGCCCGGGGCCGCCGGGGCGGTGCTGCGCGCTGTGCGGGCGCACAGCCGGGGACCGACGGCCGTGTTCGTCACCCGAAGCGGGCCCGGGTCGTTAGGGTGCAGGCAGCCGTACGCCCGCGGCGTGCCGGCGGACGTCCGGCGGGCCGGGTGCGCCCGGGCCGCGTCCGCCCGCCCGCGAGGAAAGGGCCTCCGAAGATGTCCGTACCCCTGTTCGCCGCCGTCCCGCAGCCGCTCGCGGTCAACCTGCTCGATGCGCACGATCTGCTGGCCGCCTTCGGCGTGATCGGCGTCGGGCTGGTGATGTTCGCCGAGACCGGGTTGCTCATCGGGTTCTTCCTGCCCGGCGACTCCCTCCTCTTCACCGCCGGCCTGCTGTGCACCGGCCGCACCGACGGCCCGCTCCGGCTGTCCCTGCCGGCGTTGCTCGTCGCCGCCGTCGTCGGTGCGCTGGCCGGGTCCGAGTGCGGCTACCTGATCGGGCGCAAGGCCGGCGGGGCCCTGTTGGAGCGGAGCCGTTCGGCCAAGCTGCGGGAGGGGGCCGCACGGGCCCAGGAGTTGCTGGAGCGGTACGGACACGCCAAGGCGATCGTGCTCGCCCGGTTCGTGCCCGTGGTGCGCACCGTGCTGAACCCCATGGCGGGCGCCCTCGGCGTGCCCGCGCGCACGTTCACGCTCTGGCAGGTGGCGGGCGGACTGCTGTGGACGGTCGGTCTCATCCTGGGCGGCTACGCCCTGGGCTCCTCGGTCCCCAACGTCGACCGCTACCTGCTGCCCGTGATCGCCCTGGTCGTGGCGGTGTCCCTGACGCCCGTGCTGTTCGAGGTCCTGCGCGCCCGGCGCAGCGCCGCCGCGCGGGCCACCAGCGTCCGGCGGTGAGGCCGGCGGCCCCCGGCACGGCTCCGGAGCGCGGGCGCGGCGAGGGCGGGCGGACGGGTGTGGCCGGGCCCCTGGGGCTCGTCGCGCTCGGAGCCTTCGCCGTGCTGACGGCGGCGGTGGCGGGTCGACGGGGTGCCCTCCTGCCGGGCGACGCCCGGTTGCACGCATGGTCATTGGCACACCGACCGGAGACCGCCGTGGCGGTGGCGCGGGGGATCACGTACACCGGGGTGGGCGTGGTCCCGTACGTGCTGGCCGTCCTGGGCGGGCTGCTGGCAGGGCGCACCGGGCGGCAACGGGTTCTCGTGGCCGGGCTGTTCGTGGTGTGCCTGGCCACCGGCCAGGCCCTGCGCTACACGGCGATGCGGCTGATCGCCCGGCCGCGCCCGCCGCTGGCGGGCTGGGAGACCCTCGCCACCGGCTGGTCCTTCCCCTCCGGCCACGCCACGACCTCCGCGCTCGCCGCCGGGCTGTTGGCGCTGGGCGTGCTCGTCGGGCTCCGGCGCGGCCGCCTCCCGCTTGCGCTCCTCGCGCTGTGCTGGGGCGCCGCGGTCGGGCTCACCCGGGTCTACCTGGGCGTCCACTGGTTCAGCGACGTCGTCGGAGGATGGCTGTTCGCCCTGGCGTGGCTGTCACTGTGGCTCTGGGCGGTCCGCCACTGGCTACGCGGCCGCCCTCCGCCCGACGCCGTTCCCCCTTAGATGTCGTTTCTTTTGGGATGCTCGTTCGTTGAACCGTGCATGACGGAGCTGGTTGACCGGCTGGTGCCGGACGAGTTGTGGGTACTGTTCCGGCGGGTGGTGCCGCCGACGGAGGTCATACGCCCGCAGGGTGGCGGCCGACGTCGAGCGGGTGACCGTGAAGCCTTGGCCGCGATCATCTTCGTGGCGACCTCGGGCTGCACCTGGCGGCAGCTCCCGACGGTGTTCGGCCCGAGCTGGCAGACGGTGTACCGACGCTTCGCCCAGTGGAGCCGAGCCCGGGTCTGGGCCCGGCTCCACCGCGTCATCCTCGACGAACTCGGCGCCCGCGGGGAACTGGACTGGTCGCGCTGCGCGATCGACTCCGTCAGCATGCGGGCTGCGACTACGACCACCTGCGCTGCTGGCTCCGCAAACGCGGCCTCCGCCACACAGCCGCAGCCATCATCTGCTCCTGCCGCCTCACCAAATGAAACGACGTCTTAGACATCGTTTGGCTGGTCGCGCTGCGCGATCGACTCCGTCAGCGTGCGGGCTCGTGCGGGAATGGGCGGACTGCGTCTATTTCGGCGTCGTTCCCGTGGTGCGCGGGCGAGGCGGCCGCCCGGACCCGGTCTGGGCGGGGCGGTGGTGAGCTGCGGGACGGGTGTGCAGTGCCCCGCGCCCAGCGAACTGGAGCATGGGCGTCAACTTCCCCATCTGCTGGGCAGGGACGAAGAAAACTAATATGATCTCGGTCACATCGCGAGGGAGGCGTAGTGGCTGGACTGGTCATACGGGTCTGGTTGGACGGGAAGACCGACGAAAACGAACTCAGTGCTCTGAAGGCCTGGCTGGAGCGCGAGAAACCGCTGGAAGAACTTGTGCACAGCGGCAAAGTGCGCATCGAGGAGAGGATCCGGACGGACGCTTCCTCGGGCCGGATGGGGGGCGACTGGGAAATCGTCCTCCGTGTTATGGAGACTTTCGCCGGCATGGCAGTGCTGGCAGAGCAGACGAAGCGCGCGGTCGACGCCTGGCGTACCAACCGCGACAGGGTGGGGCGGGGAGAGTCTCCGAATCCCCGGGTCGAATCACAAGACTCCGACGAGGAATAGCCGGTGCCTCTCTACGATCCGCGCGGGCATGCGAACAGAGCACTGATCGTCGGCGTGTCCGAGTACGACCACACCGGCCCTCCTGACGGTGTGCCAGGGAATCTACCGACGGTGCAGGAAAACCGCACCATGCTCGATGACGCGCTGCACCGCAGTGCGCTTTTCGCCGAGGGGCAGATCGCCGTTTGCCCCTCGCCTACGCTTGACGGCTTCCATGACGCTTTGCGCCGGGCCGCCCACGATGCCGAGGGGTTGCTGCTGTTCTACTTCGCCGGGCACGGAATCCTGCCCGTCGACGGAAACGAGCTGTCCCTGCAGATGCGCACCGCTCGCATGGTGCCCGGAGGGGCGTTCCCGGGTGCCGTCGCCATCACCACTGTGCTCAACGAACTCGCCGGCAGCCCAGCTGCGCGGATCGTGGTGATACTC
Organism: Streptomyces sp. NPDC093225; assembly: GCF_044753805.1. Classification (NCBI taxonomy): domain Bacteria; kingdom Bacillati; phylum Actinomycetota; class Actinomycetes; order Kitasatosporales; family Streptomycetaceae; genus Streptomyces; species Streptomyces sp. NPDC093225. The sequence goes on along the minus strand of NZ_JBIVNX010000029.1, from coordinate 7,328 downwards.
GACTGCTGCTACGCGGGCAACGCGGCCAGGGCATGGCAGGAGATGGAATCGCACAAGCGGAGCAAGATCCTCCTGCTGATGAGCGTTCAATCCAACCGCCTCATCAGGCCCTCGGACGGCGGCAGAGGCACACCCTTCACTCGTGAACTCGTACGACTGCTGCAACAGCAGCGGGAGTTGACACTCCTCGCCTTGTACAGAGAACTGCGGGAGCACCTGCAGATCCTGACCGTCGCGAGGGACTGGCAGGAGCCTCAGGGGGCGATGGAGCCGGGCGAGGACGTCCTGCTGAGGTCCGGAGCGTTGCGTGTCGATCCGCCCTGGATTCCGCTCGACGATGGAGCCAAGCAGGGCAAAACCACGTTGCGTTCCGTTCTCACCCGTCGCCGCGTCGCGGTCGCGAGCATCACCTGTCTTGCCCTCGCCGCCGCTGCCACTGTGGGCGTCCGGCTCATCGGGGATGACGGAGATGGCGGGGATCCCCCTCCACCCAATCCAAGCGCTTCCCCCAGGCCCAGTACTTCCTCCCGCCCCACCGCCTCGTCTAGCCCCAGCGTTCCCTTTAGCCCTGCGGCCCCCTCTCCCGTTGACGCCGAAAAGAACAAGAGAAGCCTTGCGCGACTCAAGGCCGCACAAGAAGGCACAGGCGAGTGGGTAGTCGGCGTGAAGAGAGGCCAGCCAGGTTTGAGTGAACAGAAGGGAGGGGGATGGGTCGGAAAGGAAATCGACTACGCGAAGGTCATCCTCGATGAATTGGGCGTCAAAAAATTCCGCTTCCAAGGCGTAGGGACGGCTTCGAGAGCGCAGGCGCTAAATGACGACGAAGTCGATATGTTTGTCGGAACCTACGGAATATCACCCGATCGGAAGGAGGGTACCTCCGAGTATCCCGCCGTGATCTTTGCCGGGCCGTACTTCAGGACAGCCCAAAAGATTATGCTGGAGCATTACCCGGGATCCGGAGATCCGATCGAGGCGAGAATCCGGGGCCTGCGCAGAAGAGTAACTTCGATCTTCGATATTCCCAATAATGCTCGGTTGTGCGTGGTCAAGGGGTCCAGCGCGGAGGAGTACCTGCAGCAGGACAAGGCGAGGCAACGTTACGTCGAGCACCGAACGGACTACAATCTGTGCATCGACGGGCTCGACGATACCTTCGATGCGGTATTGACGGACGAAGTGATTCTACAAAACTTCAAAGAGGGGGGTAAGTACTTCATCGCCGCCGACCCCTTCACCTATCCCGAAGAATACGGAATCGGGCTGAATGTCAACAGTGTCGGCGCTAGGGATAAGATCTGCGATGCAATGAGTGCCACGGCGGCCAAAAGGGACTCCATTTACAAGAGTCTAGGGGGCGAACACTACTCGCCTCCCGCCCCGGACGAATGCCCGCCAAAACCCTGAGGCGAACCTCGACCCTTCGTGACGGTCCGTCGGTTCTTTCGGCGGGCCGTTTCGGCTGTTCGGGCTGGGGATCGGCCAGGTTGACGGCCCGACTGTCGCGTCGAGTGGTCGGTGACGGCGGAGTTCAAGCAGCAAGTGCCGGCGTCGCGAGCGTCGCTGCCGGTTCCGGGTATCGAGGAGTCCCCGCTCGGTGCGGTGGCTCCTCTGCGCGAGGATCGGTGTCGGTGATGACCCGAACCCCGTCAGATGGTGTAGTGCCAGGCGGTCAGCATGTAGGCGCCGTACCAGCAGCCGAAGAGGGCGGCGGTCACGAGGGCGAGGACCGTGGTGCGGGGGCGGCAGCGGGCGAGGGCGCGGGCCGCGGGGACGAGGAAGAGCAGTGCGGGGGCCACGAGGCGCAGCTTGCAGTGGAAGTAGTTGCTCTGCCCGAGCGTCAGGACCAGGATGCCGGTGCCGTAGACCAGCAGGGGCGGCCAGGTGGTCCGCTGCCAGGCCGCGGCGGTGGCGGCGAGCAGGAGCAGCAGCAGGACCGCGGTGCTGACGGGTACCCAGTCCCCGCTGCGGTGCAGGGTGTCGCGGAGGAAGGCGACGAAGGAACGGCCGTTGTCCCAGTGCGTGCCCCAGCCTGCCTCCTGCACGGTGGACCAGGCGTCGGGGCGGCCCAGCCGGTGGCCGACCCACCACAGGTACGCGGGGGTGCCGGAGGCGGCCAGGACGAGTGCCGCCAGTGGGCGTCGGCCGATCCGGCGTGCGCGGACCGCGTGCAGGACGACCGCGACCGCGAGGGCCGCGGCGACCGCGGCGGCGGCCGGCCGGGTGAGGCCGGCCAGCATCGCCAGGACTCCGGAGGTGAGCCAGGCCTTCCGGTGCGCGGCCAGCAGGGTGGCGGCGGCGAAGGCGAGGAAGAGGGACTCGCTGTACCCCATGAAGAAGACCAGGGACATGGGCTGGGCGCAGGCCAGCAGGACCGCCGCGACGGTGGCGGTGCACCGGTCGTACAGCCGGGTGAGGAGCCGGTGGACGGCGGTGAGCGCGGCCAGCAGCGACAGGTGGGCGGCGAGGACGGCCGTGGTGGTGTGGTCGAGGCCGGTGACGGTGTGGAGGGCGGCGACCAGCGCCGGGTAGGCGGGGAAGAAGGCCAGGTTGTTGCCGGTGAGTTCGCCCTCGGAGGTGTACGTGAAGGAGTCGGGGTAGCCGTCGCGGGCTATCTCGACGTACAGCCCGGCGTCCCAGGACAGCAGCCGGGCGTGGAGTCCGGGTCCGTCACCCGGGTCCATCAGGGCGAGCAGCAGCAGGTGGAGTCCGGCGGCCACGGCGTAGACGGCCAGCGGTGGGGCCAGTACTGCGCGGATCCGGCCGCCGGGCGTGCGCGGCGTGGGCTCCGGGAGCGGTGGTGGGGGTGCTCCCGGGGCCCGGTCGCGGTCGCGGACTCGGACTCGGCTGGGGGTGCGCGGGCGGGTGGGGGACACGGCCGTGCTCATGGTGGGTCGTGGCTCCGGGGGTTCGGGCGGGGGCGGAGGTCAGCGGGAGGGCGGGGCGAAGCCCGGGGAGGAGGTCGGCAGGCTGGGGAAGGAGGTGGCCTCGCCGGTGGGCGGCGGGCCGCTGGGGGACGACGGCGGGACGGGTGTGGTGCCGCCGCCCGGCACGGATGTGGTGCGGGCCACGGGCGCGCTGGCGGTCGCGCTGGGCGGTGGTGAGGTCTGGGCGGTGGCGGTGGGCGGCGCCGGGCTGCTCGCGGGTGACGGGCCGGGGGAGACGGCGGGTCGGTCGGCGGGCGGCGCCGGCAGGGGCGCCGGCCCCCGGCCCGGCGAGAGCAGGCCGGTCGCCAGGGCCGCGGCGCCCGCGCACACGGCGACCAGGCCCGCCCCCGCGACGACCGCGCGGCGCCGCCGCCGGCGCTCTCCACGTGCGGCGACGGACTCCGCCCCCGGCGGGGCGGTCCGGTCGGAGGCGTCCCGCGCGGCCCGCCGCAGGGCCGCCGCGAGGGGGTCGTTGCTGTCAGGCATCGCGGTTCTCCCCTGTGGATCGGTCGGTGAGGTCAGTGGGGTCAGCGGGGTTGATGTGGCGGGAGAGCGCGGCGCGTGCCCGCGAGAGGTGGGTCTTGACGGTGCCGGTCGCCATCCCCGTCTCCGCCGCGATCTCCTCGACGGGCAGGTCGCCGACGTAGTACAGGGCGGCGCACAGCCGCTGGCGCGCCGGCAGCCGGCGCAGCGCGGCCGTCAGGTCCACCGTGGTCGGGTCCGGGCCGGGCACCGAGTCGGCGTCGAGCCGGCCGGCCCAGGCCTGTTGGCCCCGGCGCAGCCGCCGCCACCGGCTGATCGCGAGCCGGCAGGCGACGGTGCGCACCCATGCCTCGGGGGCGTGGCCGCGGTCGAGGTGGCGGCGCTTGTTCCAGGCGCGGACGAACGCGTCGTGGACGGCGTCCTCGGCTTCGTGGAGGTCTCCCGTGATCACGTACAGCTGGCCGGTGAGCCGGCGGACCGAGTGGGTGTAGAACTCGGCGAACTCCTCCTCGGTCAACATCGGCTCCTTGCGTGGTCGGTCTTCTGCCCGTCATACGCACGGCGCCCCGGGGCCGGTTGACACGCGTGACGCACGCCACACGGGCCGCCTGCGTACCACCCCTCGGACGGTTCCACCAGCAACGGACGGGTGCCCGGCGGGAGTCCGCCGTCCGCCGACCCGCCCCGGCGCGGAGGGACCGGCTCCGCGTGCCGGGGCGAACAGCTACCGCTGAGTACGCATTTGCCAGGAAGAACTCACTGCAAAGCTCTGAATTGCCAGGGAGTCTGGCTGCTACAGTCCGCAGGCGCTGCCCCCCACAGCACATCCCTCCGAACCCGAACGGGAGCATGATGAGGAAGACCCTGCGTCGTCCTGCACTGGGGAAGGCACTGGTCGTGGCGGCCATGCTGGCCCTCGCCACGCCCGGCACCGCGTACGCGAACAGCGTCGGCGTCACGGTGAAGACGCCCGGCGCCACCTCCGGTCCCGGCTCCACCTTCTCCGAGATCAGCACCAACGCCCACTGCGCGAGCGGCCTGGTCTCCGGCGGGGGCGTCAACCAGGCCATCGGCACCGGGACGTCGTCCAACGGCAACAAGATCAACGGCACCTCGCCGAGCCCCGACGGCAGCACCGAGTACACCGGCTCCACCGGCGTCGTGGGCACCGACGTCGCGTACTGGCTCGGCATCGGCGGCAGCGGGGGAGCGGTCAACGGCGACTTCTCCAGCACCCCGTACGCCATGTGCTTCACCAGCAGCCTCATCAACCACACCCAAGTGGTGATGAACAAGCTCGCCGGCCCCACCAGCAGCGGCACGGTCGGCCTGGTCACGGCCACCTGCCCGGCGAACACCCGCCTGCTCGGCGGCGGCGCCCGCATCACCCCCGCGAGCGTCGGCAGCCTCAAGCCGATCGCGAGCTTCCCCACCTTCAACAACTCGGCCCACGACTACGGCCAGAAGGCCGCGGCCGACGGCGAGACCAACCCCGACTCCTGGACCGCCGTCGGCTGGAACGGCGGTGGCGGCAACAGCGGCAACACCACCTACGCCTACGCCATCTGCAGCGGTAACAACATCGACATCAGCGGCTCGACCGTCAAGGTCCGCTTCACCGAGGTGAGCGGCCCCACCTCCGCCACCTCCGGATCCACCGTGACCGTCGGCTGCGGCCAGAACGACGGCAAGCTCGTCAGCGGCGGCGCCGCCATCAGCGGGGGCAGCGTCACCACCACCGACTTCACCGGCCCCGGCTCGGTCGGCGACCACCTCAACGGCAGCTACCCCAGCGACTCCGGGGGCACCCCGGTCTCGGACGGCACCACCACGGCCGCGTACTGGAGCTCCTTCACGCACACCGGCGGCGGCAGCTCGCCGAGCACCTACTCCGACGTCTGGGCCCTGTGCGCCAACGACGGCGTCTGACGCGCACCCCGCGTCCTGCCCCCCGGTAGGCCGCACCGCTCCACGAGCGGCGGCGCCGCACCCACCGCGGCGCCGCCGCCCCACCAACTCTGCACCCAGGGACACCCCTTGAGCCTCCTGCGTACCAAGCTCCTGCCCGCCGCCGGCGCGGCCGGCCTGCTCGCCGCGGTCCTGCTGCCGCCGTCGGCCAGCGCCGCCGACCCCGGCGCGGGCCCCGCCGCACCCCCGTGCGGCACCGGCGGCGTGTTCACCACCGCCCCGCCCACCTGCACGTACGACACCGCCGGCACGGACACCTTCACCGTGCCCGCCGGGGTCGACGCGGTCACCGTCGACCTGTACGGCGCCGAGGGCGGTGGCGCCGCCGGCTTCGTCGCCCCGAACCCGCCCAACACCGGCGCGCCCGGCGGCCTCGGCGGCCGCGCGCGAGCCACCCTCGCCGTCACTCCCGGCGCGGTCCTCCAGGTCACCGTCGGCGCCGCGGGCGTCCCCGGCAGCTCCCGGCACGGCGAGTTCGCCCGACCCGGCGGCTTCGGCCACGGCGCCGGCGGCGGCGGCGCCCACGGCGGCGGCGGTTCCGGCGGCGGCGCCTCCGACCTGCGCACCGGGGCCTTCAGCCCGGCCGACCGGGCCGTGGTCGCGGGCGGCGGCGGCGGGGCGGGCAACGGCGGACCGCTGCTGGGCGGTGGCGCGGGCGGCGGCCTCGAGGGAGCCCCCGGCGGCCAGGGCGGCGGCCCGGCCGGCTCCGGCGTCGCGGGCGGCGGCGGCACCCAGGCCGCCCACGGCGCCGGCAGCCCCAACGCCGGCGGCGGCCCCGGCATCCCCGGCTCCGACATCGACTACAACACCGGCCTGCCCAACCCCGGCAGCGGGGGCCCGGGCGGCAACGGCTCCCGCGGCGGCAACGGCGGCGGCGGTGGGGGCGGCGGCTGGTTCGGCGGAGGGGGCGGCTCCGGCGGCGCCAACCCCGGCAACCTGTACGGCGCCGGCGGGGGCGGCGGCAGCGGCCACGCCGCCCCGCAGGCCACCGACGTCACCCTCACCCCCGGCGTGCGGCACGGCTCCGGCCGGGCCGTCATCACCTTCCGGTACGGCTCCGCCGTGACGGTCGAAGCGGACACCGCGACCCCTCTGTTCGGGCACGCCGTCACCCTCACCGCCGCCGTGGCCCCGTCCCACCCCGCCGGCGGCACGCCGACCGGCACCGTCACCTTCCGCGACGGCACCGCCGAGCTTGCGACCGTACCGCTGGAGGACGGCACGGCCCGCCTGACCACCTCCCGGCTGCGCCCCGGCGCACACCGGATCACCGCGTCGTACGGCGGCGACCCGTCCTTCACCCCCGCCGCCGCGGACCGGGCCGCCGACGTCACCGTGGGCTTCAGCCGGCCCTGCCTCACCGACGCGCACGAGGGGGCCCTCACCGTCGAGTCCGGCGAGGCGCTCTGCCTCGGCCCCGGCGGCAGCCAGCACGGTCCGCTCACCGTCCGGCCCGGCGGCTCGTTGGCCCTCGCCGGCGCGGAGTTGACCGGACCGCTGAACAGTGACGGCGCGCGGGCCGTCGAGATCTGCGGCTCGGACCTCACCGGCCCGGTCCGGATCGCCGACGGCACGGGTCCGCTCCTCCTCGGCTCCGCCACCGGCGCCGCGGACTGCACCGGCAACACCCTCACCGGCCCCGTCACCCTCACGGGCAACGCCGCCGGCTCCGAACTCGGAGCCGCCCGCGTCACCGGCCCCCTGCGCTGCACGGCCAACGCGGACCCCTTCCACCAGGCCGCCAACACCGTCCGCGGCCCCCGCACCGGCCAGTGCGCCTGACCAGGCCAGTGCGCCTGACCTGACCCCCACCGTTCCCCTCCGCCCGCCCCAAGCACCCAACCCGGGCGGCCGGATCCTTGGCAGTGCCTGGTGGGTCCCGTGGTGTGTGGGGGAGGTGCTTGAGGCGGTAGGGCAGGCTGGTCCGGAGGCAGGCCCGGGCCTGGGGTG